>CAZQOL010000001.1:0-9540 GCA_964595185.1 uncultured Candidatus Saccharibacteria bacterium
TATGCAACTTTTTTCTGACAATCAATTCTCGTATCGAGATATGCCAGTCAGGTATTTTGAACCCGCCACAGTTTATCGTTACGAAAAAGCCGGACAATTATCTGGTTTGACCAGAGTCCGTGCTATTACACAAGATGACGGACACCTATTCTGTCGAGTATCACAAATTGGAGAAGAAGTTAGTTCTATCGTATCTGTAATAAAATCTTTCTACACAACAATGGGAATGATGAATGAATATCGTGTCACTCTTTCAGTTCGAGGAGATGATAAAGATAAATATTTGGGTAGTGATGAAGTTTGGAATAAGGCAGAGGAAACACTAGAAAAATCAGCCAAAGAAAATAATCTAAATTATAAAATTGCTCGTGATGAAGCTGCTTTCTATGGTCCAAAGTTAGACTTTATATTTAAAGATGCAATCGGTCGTGAGTGGCAACTTGCAACAATACAGTGTGATTTTAATCTACCAGAGAGATTTGAGTTAAAATTTATAAATGAGCACGGAGAGGAAGAAAGACCCGTCGTGATTCACCGTGCTATCTCAGGATCGATTGAAAGATTTATGGGTGTTATGATCGAACACTTTGCAGGCACCTTCCCTGTCTGGCTTTCCCCTGTTCAAGCGATAGTCTTACCAATTTCTGAACATCAAAAAGAATATGCTGATGAAATTTTTAAATCACTCAAAGAAAACAATATCAGGATCGAATTAGATGACTCAAATGAATCTCTTGGCAAGCGAATCCGTAATGCCAAGATGCAAAAAGTGCCATATCTAATAGTCATCGGTGATAAGGAGCGTAATGCTGGTACTATTACAGTTGAAGGCCGAGCGCCCGCCTCGACTCGCGAAGACTCGTCGACACGAGGCGGTGAAAAACTAGATGGAATTAAAATTGAAAATTTCTTAGAGAGACTCAAAAAAGAAATCTCCGAAAGAACATTAAATTAAATAAACAAAAATCCTCCAAGTCTGACTCGGAGGATTTTTGTTTATCACTATTTGCTAGAAACTAGAACCTAATCACTAGAAACTAATCTTAAATATCGAGATTGGCCATTTTGGCGTTTGACTGGATGAAAGTTTTACGTGGTGGGACTTCCGAGCCCATCAACATTTCAAAAACCTTATTGGCATTTTCAATATCATTAACTTTAACTTGTTTTAAAACTCTTTTTTCTGGATCCATCGTCGTCTCCCAAAGTTCTTCAGCATTCATTTCTCCTAGACCCTTGTATCGTTGAACATGAACTTTTGAAGAATTTTTCTTTGCCTTTGCTTCTGTCTCTTCTTCATCTTCTTCAGGCAAAATAGCATCCTCTTCATTGGCTGATTCTGCAAGCAACTCAGCAAGCGAAGAAGCATCTTTACCTAAAATTTTATCTCGCTCTTCGTCTGAATAAGCATAAGATATTTCTTTCCCTCTTTTAATTTTAAAGAGTGGAGGTTGGGCAATATATACATAACCAGCATCAAGAACTGGGCGGAAGTATCGATACATCAAAGTCAAAATTAAAGTTCGAATGTGAGCTCCGTCCACATCAGCATCGGTCGCAATAATTATTTTGTGATAACGCATTTTTTCCAAATCAAAAGTATCTCCAATTGACGTTCCCATGGCAATAACTAAGTTTTTTATTTGTTCACTTCCAAGCATTCGATCAAGACGAGCACGTTCCACATTTAAAATTTTTCCTCGAAGTGGCAATATGGCTTGAGTCTTTCTGTCTCGTCCCATTTTAGCAGTACCACCAGCTGAATCTCCTTCCACAATAAATAATTCCGCCGAAGCTGCATCTCGAACCTGACAGTCTGCCAACTTACCAGGCAAAGTCATGCCTTCAAGGGCTCCTTTTCTCAATACCGAATCCTTGGCCGCTTTGGCTGCTTTACGAGCTCGAAGAGCCAGAAGTGATTTATTTATAATGGCTTTTGCTTCATCAGGGTTCTCTTCAAGAAATGCGGAGAATGAGTCCCCAAAGACCGTCGCAACCGCTCCTTGAGCTTCTGTCGAACCAAGCTTGGCTTTCGTTTGACCTTCAAATTGAATTTCTTGTAATTTAACTGAGATAACAACCGTCAATCCTTCAAGAACATCATCGCCTGTAAAACCACCATCGGCTTCTTTAATTAGATTATTCTTTTTTCCATATGTATTTAATATTCGAGTCAAGGCAGTCTTAAAACCAGTCACATGGGTTCCCCCTTCGCCAGTGTAAATATTGTTGGCAAATGGAACAACGTCAAAATTCATGTCATCAACATATTGAAGAGCCACTTCAACTCCTACCTTATCTATCTCCTTCTCAACATAAAAAACACTAGAATGAATTGGTTTATCGTCTTTATTATAAAATTTTACCAAAGAAACAAGCCCTCCTTCAAAATAAAAAGTAGTTGATGGAATTTCAAGTTCTAATTCTCGAAACCAAAAAAAATCGTCAGTATTCTTTTTACCCTTCCCTCCGGTTAATGGATCCCAATTTCGTGCGTCCAAAATATCAATCCGCAAACCTTTAACTAAATAAGCTTGCTGGCGTAAATGATTCACAACTGTTTCCATGTCAAATTTAACATCTTTAAATATTTCAATATCTGGTCTGAAAGTAATAATCGTTCCGTGATATTTTGAAGAACTAATTTTTTTAACGGCAGCCTTTCTTTTTCCTTGACTATACTCTTGAACATAATGTCCACCTTCAGTATGAACTTCTGCTTTTGTATAAATCGAAAGTGCATTAACAACAGAGGCTCCAACTCCATGAAGCCCACCTGAGACTTTATACCCACTATCATCACCTCCAAATTTTCCACCGGCATGCAAGGTTGTCATGACAGTCTCGAGAGCTGAAACTTTTGTTTTCGGATGAATTCCAACTGGAATACCTCGGCCATTATCAACTACCCGAACAGAATTATCGGGAAGTAAAACAACTTCAATATGATCACAATATCCACCCATGGCTTCATCTCTAGAGTTATCAAAAATTTCCCAAACTAAGTGATGAAGACCATCAACTCCAGTAGATCCAATATACATCCCAGGACGACGTCTTACAGGCTCTAAGCCCTCAAGAACCGATATTTGCTCTGCTCCATATTTAACCCCTTTTTCTTCTTTTTTAGCCATTATTTAGAAAATTTAATAATAAAAAAACAATTCAAAACACCCTTAAATAGGGTCCATTACTTACTTATTATAGCAAAATTTTAAACGAAAATAAAGACATTTAACCCTTTATTTTTAAGTATTTTTACTCTCATCGGGAGAATCATTTGTATTAGAATTATCAATTTTTTTTATTTCATCCTCGATTTCCTTATATTTTTTATCATCAGATGATATCCTCTTAAAAATAAATAACATTCTTTTAATTTGATCAATAATATGATGACCAAAAAGATAGTGTAATATTAATTCCAAGAAAAGAAGGAACGTTAAAATTATAAATAAATATAAAGCATATTTTTTTAAAGACATCATTATTGTAACTCCAGGATAAAGGTCAAGAGACACTTCTCTAATATTCTCGGCATTATCAAAAGCCCTGATTATTACATGCAATTTTTTACCCGTATCAGATATTAAATATGGGCTTTCGGACTCGATAAATATAGGAGAAAAAATATTTTTTTCTTCTTTATCCAAAAGACCAATTTCGTAATGATTAATACTAGAAAGTGAATCTGTTGTGATAAAAGAGAGCAAATATTTTTTTGATTTGTAATTATCTTTTAAGATATCAACAGTTGGAGCAAAAAAAGCTGGAGGAGTTGTATCTATCTTTATTTGGAAATGAGAAGTATTACCCCAAACTCCATTGATATTTGATCTAACATGTAAAAACCAAATACCATCCTTCAAATTTTCATATGAAGTAGTTGAGTCTGTTGAATTTATAGTTGTGGGAGGTATCATTCCAGGATTTAAATCCAACAAAACACTATAACCTTTAATTCCTGGCGGTGAATCCCATCTTAAAATGGGAGAATTATTGTTATACCAATGATTTTCAAAAGGATGAGTCTCGGAATAGATAAAAACACCTTCTGGTATTCTAGGATTTATATTAAAGAAAGATCCATTGAGACTTAACTTAACATTTGACCCTACCCCATCATTAAGATTGGCACTTGAATAATCAACTAAGTTCACCCTAGCTTCTCCGGTTGAAATGGCTTTAAAGGTAACAGTAACAATAAGCCCCGAACTTGTGACAATACCGTTTGGAATAACGCCGACAAAACTTGCTAAACCATTTTTATTATCATAACTTGGTGGTTCAAGCCAAATTCCAAATATTGACTTACCTCCTGATGGTTTAATGATAGAAAGTTTGTTTGGATCAAAATTTATTTTTAAATTAATTGTATTTATACTATTTCCTTTTGTATCTATATAAATAGGAACATCAAAAGTTGAGCCAACTAAAAAATCTCCATTTCTAGGTGAAGTAAAAATTTCAGCCCTAGGCAACAAAGATGGTCCATCCAAATTTATTGCCTGTTGAGCCAAAGATAAAAATGGCAAAAGAAATAAACCTAAAATAATAAGGCTAAATTTGAATAATTTTTTTTTAAAAAAATAAATCATATTTCTTTCTTAATTTCCTCGATTTCTTCGATTATTATTTTCTTAACTTCTTTCGTATCAACATTAATTGTATCATTTTTTGGATCTTTTTGATCTCTTTTTTTAAAATTAGCATCTTTTTCTAATTTATTAAAATTTTTTGAAATAAGACTCTCTATTTTTAATAAAGTAAATCTAAAATATCTTTTTAATCTAAAAATTAATAAAAAGAAATAAATTATAATAACACTAATTATAATAACAAAAATAATGATAACAGCTACTAACAACGAATTACTAATTAGGTCATTAGAAATTTCAATTTCTCTAATCTTTTTAGTAGCGTTCATCGCGACGCAAACTATATTTGATTTTATTTTAGAATCTCCAGCTTCAAGATTACTTCCAAATTTATTTTCAGGGAGACAACTAATAATAGATTCTTTTTTATTAATTTTTATTTTTTCTTTAACATTAATATTGCCATTAGTTACCTTACCAGAAAATATATCCGTGCCTTTTCCATCGTTAGCCAAAATAGAAACATCTGAAAATTTTAAAATAGCCGTCCCTTCTGATTTTACATTAAAAAATAAAGTAATAATATTACCATTTTTACCACTATAACCATTAAAAATAACCCCCTCAAAATTTATTAAACCATTGTTACCAGAGAAAGACGGCTCATGTGTCCACAAATTTATTATTGATGAATCTTTGGATAAAGAAGATAAGGACAAAATATCATTTGGAAAAAAAACATTACCAGAAATAGCATTAATAGATTGAGCACTTGAAACAGATATTTCTATTTTTATAACATCGCCAATATCATAAGTTCCAGAGCTAGGGGAAAAATTTAAAGTCGCAGCAGAAACTTTATTAAAGTTAATAAAAAAAGATATAATAAATAAAATCAAAAAAAGATATAAATTTTTATTTTTTCTTGCCATATATTTTTTTAAAAATAAAAATAGTTGAAAATATAATTATGATTATTACAATTATAGTTTGGGATAAGAACCTCCAATTGTACGGAATTTTATTAATACTTAAAATTGTTCCCGCTCCAGAAAAATTTATAGCTTGTAAGGTAATATTACTATGACGAGATTGATCTTTTAACAGATAAGGACTTTCAATTTCTTTCCAGTCTCTTCTTCCCTCTTTAATCATTACACTTTTTATTCCTGTTTCTTTATCACTGGCTTTAAAAATAAGAGTATATTTGTTATTAAAAATATTTTGATCTCGAACAATAAAAGCCTCTAGGTCTGGCGCTTGGTGATTTTTGTTTTCAAACCTGACTTTATTAATAATATTATTAATTTTAATTGATTTTAAAATAGGTAATATTTTTATCTCAGTTCCCAGCCCATCATTCTTATACAAAGAAAAAGTTGAAGTTGAAAAATCAACTAATCCTGGTTTTCGAGTTTCAAAAACTAAACGAATGATTGAACCTGGTAATTTATGATCGGGGCTAAATGGATCAATCACTCCTTCAAAACCGTTTGAAATTATTCCTGCAAAGCTAATTTTATTGTGATCTAATTTTGGTTTTTCTACCCATAAATTAATCATTGATTTACCCTCTTCAGCTCTTAAAAAGACAACATTATCATTCGAGAACGATATATTACCCAAGATGGTATTAATTGACTCTCCCTTCGGGTCCAACATTAAATCAACATAAAACTGTTCTTCAAGACCAAAGGAATCTTTCGATGGATTTAAAATTAAATCCGCAGCAAATACCTTATTTATAAAAAATAAACAAAAAATGAGACAAAAAATAAATATTCTTTTAATTTTTCTTTTTTTCATATTTTACCCGGTCCAATTAAAGGCCATTATACTAAAATCAACCAAAGAAATCACTCCGTCGTTATTTAAATCTACTTTTTGAGGTGGTTTATTTTTTTTATACCAATGTGCCATGATAGAAAAATCAATTAGGTTAACATGATTATCACAATTTAAATCTCCTCGCAAAACCGAACACAGGATATCGTCTTGATTTTTATTTTCATTCCCAACCAAAAAAGAAACTGGCGTTGCATATAAACTTATTTGATCATTCAAAGAAGTTTTCGATTTTGTTTGATATTTACCCAAATCTAAAATAGAAGTGTCTAAATTATACAAATAAGCCCCAATTTTATTTGAAATAGTTTTATAAAAGTATTCCTGATTTGAGAAAACCGAAATAATGATTTCACTTTGAGGTAAGCTTTGACCAAAAATAACTAAATTGTCACCTTTTTTTACTTCAATTTTATCAACATCAATAGTTGGAGACAAGAAAATATTATCAATATTTACCGTTATGCCCTTAGTAATGTATATCGGAAAAGAAAAGAATGAGGATTTTCTATCTCTAGAATCCTGACTGTAAATAGAAAATGTATAAACATCTGAATTTAACTCAGAAATAGAAACTGAAAAATTAGCATCCTTGTCAGCAACGGTTGAATTAACAAGATTACCATCTTTTAAGATATAAACATGAGAAAATGGATAAGCAAAACCAGAAAATGTAATTAAAGTTGGCAAATACAAACTTCCCGATGATCCATTTGTTCCTCCCCCTGTTTGAGAACCATTTACTTGAGCAGTAATAGAAACATCCGAATTGATTATTATATCATCGGCAAAAACCAATTGAGACACACTCAAAATCACAAAAAATAAAAAACAAATTATTTTTTTAAAAACAGATATCCTACACATGATTACCATCTTCTGGTATTTTCACAGTCGAATGAGCTTGTTGTATTATATATTTATTATATCTTCCGATTAATTTTTTGCCCGTAAAAAATACAATTATAAATATTAAAATTAAGCAAATAAGTAGTTGCCATGGGAAGACAAAAAAGTAAACCTTTCTCTCAACTTGTTGCTCTTGTAAACCATAAGTCATATCCAACTTTGCTCCATATAAACCAAAGGCAAAATTTTTCCATTGATAAACAGCCCGATCAAAGAATTTTTTGACAGTTCCAGTTGGAGTGATTTTATTTGCCGGTTCAACATATTTAACCCAGTCAACTGTAAATTTACGAGTGCTATTCGGCAAAATATTTCCATTGACTGGATTGGCATCCAACTTTTTAACCGGAATAAAGAAAGTATTGCTAATTTTAATTAAACCCTTTGGTTTAATTCTATCTCCTCCATCGTTTTTAAACCGATAGACAAATGAAACTGGAAGACTATTGTACCAAAATTTGTTATCTTTTTTTATAAAATCAAGTAGACCTCCCTCTTCTTTAACATCACCAGAGACAGAGAGCAAAACCAATAGTCCTGTCTTAGCTGAAACTGCTAGCTGTTTACCGTCAGCACTATTCTCAGGTGAGGTGCCCCAAAAAATGACACCAAAATGTCCTCCTGGTTCAGCATTGTCTGGAATTTTTATTGTAAAACTTACTGTCTTTTGTTCTCCGGGCAGTAAAGTCACTGATTTTTCTGTTTGCATCCATGTTCCTATATCATCAACTGGTTCAACAAAAGAAGCGCTTCCTGTCTCTCCTTGAGCCTCAAAATTAGCAAAAGAGGAATAATAAGTCACACTGACCTCTTCTTCGTTTATAATTGTAATTTCTTTTGTTATATTCTCTCCTGGATTACCAGAAAGTTCATAGCGGACAGGGGTGATTGTCATTGCCTCAACAGAAATTACATGACCAAACATTACAGATATTAAGATTAATGTGAGATATAATGAAATTTTTTTTGAGGTCATATATATAATATTTTATTAAAATTAAAAACTAGCAGTAGCGACAAATGTTAAGGTATCGGTATAATCTGTGTGAGCTGGAGTTGAACCAGAGATTGCAGCATTGACAACTATTTCCGCATGACCAGCAGAAACAGGTACCGTCGAAGTTAGTATATCGGCCACAGTTGAAGTTAGCCCAACAACAGCATTTGTACCAGAGGCAAGAGAACAAGTTGTATTGTAGGCTGTTGCTCTAGCAAATTCAACAAGACCAGATGAAGCGACACATAAACCATAGTTTGCCGTTCCAGCGGCCATTGTAGTTGTGGCACTGGCAATATAATCGGCTGGAGTTGAAGTTGATTTAAGTCCTTGGTTGCCATTGGCATTTCTGACTGTCACATTCATTCCACCCGAAGCGTTTGTTCCACCTTCAGCTGTAATCATATTAATAGTCGAGCCATCCGAGTGAGTAACTGAAGCCGCAGATAGTGTCCCAAGTGGAACTGTATAAGGAGTACTTGATTCCCCGTTGGAAGTAGCAGTGTCCAAATCAAAGAATAAAGTTTGATTAACTGAAGCCGTAACTGTCACTTGGTCATCATCAATAATATCTATCATAATAGTTCCCGAATCACCGAAAGCTCCACCAATAGTAATAGAATCATCATCATCAAGTGGTCCGTTCGTAATCGTACTTGCTGAACCTGTTCCACCAGTTGTGGCGGCTGTACCCATTTCAACTCTCATACAGTATCCAGCTGCCAATGTAACGTCAGTATCTGGACTTAGAGTGATAACATTACCGGATATTCCTACTCCCCATTGGGAAGCAGAGGGAGTTAGAGCAACAGTCTCATCAGTATAAGAGGCACTAGAACATGTTCCACTATTTCCTAATCCAATATCGAAGTTGGCCGCTGCCACAGCTGCCACGGTAAAATCAGCAGAAAATGTAATAGTAATGGTATCCGCCCCGCCTGTTTGAATACCAGTTGGAGTAGCAAATTGAATAATTACTGAGTCTGAGGCTGTACTTTCTTTTAAACGGCCAAATGTTGCTTTGGCTGTTGAAATAGAAGCCGCCATAGCAATATATGGATTTAGAATACCAGAAGTCATGACAACCAACCCGACCATTACTATAGAACTCACAAATTTTTTAATCATATATAAAATAAAAATTAATAATAAAACAAAACCATTATAACGCTATTAATAAAAACAAATCAT
>CAZQOL010000001.1:9640-21475 GCA_964595185.1 uncultured Candidatus Saccharibacteria bacterium
TTATTTATAGAAAAACCAAAAACACACATTTATATTATATCACATTTTTTAAAATGAAATATAGTTATCCACAGTTTTAAAAATTAATAATAAAACAAAACCATTATAACGCTATTAATAAAAACAAATCATCTTGTAAAAATTAAAAACTAGCCGAGGCTACAAACGTCAAAGTATCAGTATAGTCTGTATGAGCTGGAGTTGAACCTGAGATTGTAGCATTGACAACTATTTCAGCATGGCCAGAATTAACTGGAGCTGTGGAAGTTAATATATCAGTCGCAGTTGTGGAAAGAGTCCGAATTTGATTTGTGGCAGAAGCAAGAGCACAAGTATCAGAGACATAACCTGTTGCTCGAGTAAAACCAGTAAGGGCGGCTGTTGCCACACATAAACCATAGTTTGCTGTTCCAGCGGCCATTGTGCCTGTTGTACTTCCAATATAATCAGCCGGGGTTGAGGTTGATTTAAGACCCTGGTTACCATTGGCATTTCTAACTGTCACATTCATTCCTCCTGAAGCATTAGTTAAACCTTCAGCAATAATCATGTTGACTGAGGCTGTTCCTGAACGAGTTACACTTCCGCTTGATAATACTCCGAGTGGTACAGTGTAAGGAGCACTTGATTCTTGATCTGTTGCAGCTGTGTCTAAATCGAAAGTTAATGTTTGATTCACATTGGCAGAAACTGTCACTTGATCATCATCAACTATATCTACGGAAATAATACCTGAGTCCCCAAAGGATCCCCCGATTGTGATCGTATCATTTGAACCAATCGCCCCATTTGTTATTTGATTAGTTCCTGGCCCCGAGCCTGTTGTATCTGTGGCATTAAGTCCAACTTTTATTCGAATACAGCGACCAGCCGTCAAAATAGCATGATTTCCACCTGATTTAATAGTTACAGTCTGTGAAGATCCGGATATTTCAAAATCGTCAGCTGTGGCTCCTGAAGTCACAACTGATTTTTCTGTCCAGGAACCAGCAGTACAAACAGACCCTGAGTTTTCCGCTAAGTCAAAATCAGCTCCAATCATTGATCCTATCCCCGTAAAGCCGGCTGAAAAGACAAGAGTCATGTTTTGAGTAGAAGCAAGACCCGTTGAAGTCACAAACATAATAGTATGATCAGAAGCAGTGCTAGCTTTTAAGCGAGACATTGTGTCTGTTGCTGTCGTAATAGAGGCAGCCATCGCAGTGTAAGAATTAAGAAATCCAAAGTTAACGGCAATTAGGCCTACTATTACTATAGTGCTAACAAATTTTTTAATCATAATTAATAATATTATTTTATTTATAGAAAAACCAAAAACACACATTTATATTATATCACATTTTTTAAAATCAAATATGCTATTCGCCATTTTGCAAATTAAAAATTCGGTACAACTATATATGTTAAGTTGGTCGTATAATCTCCATAATCAAGAAGTGCGTCAATTGTGGCCACAGACCTAACTGAATAAACTGTTGTGACACCATTACCAGTTCCGGCTGTTGCGACGATTGATTCAGTTGATCCTGTGGCATCATATGCAAAACCAGACCCATCATAAGGAGAAACTACTGTTCCCAATCCCCCACTGGCAACTGCTCTTATTCCAAAAGCTTTTGTTCCAGGGCTTGGAGTTATATTTGTCCCTCCAATTGGATCTATTGTATATGATCCCTTCTTTAAAGTATCTCCCTTTATATACAAACCATAACCAGAGGCCGAATTTGTACTTATATCTATGGCATAAGCTTCAGTTTCGGTGGCACTCCCTATTCCATCGCTTGTCGCATAGCGAAGACCACTAGAAGTTAATTGACCAAAACCGACAGATGAATGACTAATATTAAAAGAAATCGATTGAGTAAAAATTTTAGCGCAAACTTTATTATTGTAAGCTGATGGTCCACCAACCATAGCATTCGTTGGAGTACCTGACATCGAAAATAAAGTCGTATCATACCCTGTACAATTGCTTGTCTGATATCCGATTGTAATTTGATCACCGGCATAAGTTGAAGCCAAACATGCATTCTGGGTGTAATTTGCATTACTCTCTGTACTCCGTTCAACGTGAGCATTTGTTACACCTGAGAGTCGAGCAAATATTTCTTTATTCGAAAGCGCACAAGAATTACTAAGGCCTGTGACTCCACTACAACAGACAACATTGTTATCATAAACGGAAGTTGTTTGACTTGGCAATTCAGCATGAGCATTATCTGACCCCGACATCCGAAGAACCACTGTTCCAGAGCATAAAGCCGAAGTCGTAACAGAGCAAGACAAAACAGCATAAGCATAAGAAATAGGCAAAAAAAGTATGATTAAAAAAATTCCAATCACTAAATGTTTGTGAAAAAATTTAATTTTCTTTTTCTTTAGTAAGTGTATTTTCTTCATTATCGTTTGAATTATTTTTTATTGAAGTGATTTCGATTATTTTATTTATGGAAGGACGATATAAAACGGCTCTTCCAGCTTTAGTAAAAATTAAAACTTTATCTCCTTTCTCGGCTTGAGTAAAAAAAGATTGATTTTTCAAAATTGAAGGATCAGAAACAGTTGCAACCGTTGGCTCTTCGGTACTTGGTGTTAAATAAATATTTGAAACTTTAGTAATAATATCTTTCACTTCTTTATTTGGCTCAGAAGTAGTAGTCTTTTTTATATTATGTAATTGATAGTAAAAATAAATAGAAAGACCCAATGGAACAAGTAAAACTATTAAGATAATAATATTTACAACTTTTCTTTTTTTCATATATTTAATTATAACATAGATAAAACTAATATATTAATTTTTTTCTTTAATTTTATCCACTTCTGTATAAACGAAACGAGATAATTCTCCAATTACTTTTTCTTGATTTTTTAAATTATCACCACGAGTCATTATACATAGTAAATATGGTCTTTTTGGATAATAGATTATTCCACAATCATGTAGTTGTGTAGTATCTGTCCCTTCATTATTGGTTCTTTCACCAAATTTATGCGCGATAATAATTTCGGAAGGGACACCTTTCCGCAGTCCGTTCATATACCTACTTTTTGATAATATGTCTAAGGCCTTTTCAGACATAGAACGGTTCAAATATGAAGAATTATATAAGACTCTAAAAAATCCAGCATAATCTTTCACTCGAACTGGCACTTCGGTTATAGTGTCTTTAAAAGGAACACCCACAGAGCCAAAAACCTCCTTAAGGTAATTTGATTTTACATTTTTTAGCAAAACAATCACTCCTGTATTATCTGAATTTTGAATCATTGATTCAGCAATCTCTACTAAATTATATTCTTTGCCTACCTCAAGTAGATTATCAAAAATAATATTCGGGGTTAAAATTTTATTTAAATCTTCATTTTTAATTGTGATTTTTTTAGTTAATAAAGATTCATCATCTTGGGCTTCGCGTAAAAACGCAATCATAATTGGGACTTTGAGTAAGCTGGCTGGAGAAAATTCTTCCTTTTCATTTATTCCTACCCAAGGCCCATTATTCAGGTCACGAAAATATAAAGAAATATGTTCAAGTGAATATTCATTTTTTAATTTTAAAACTTTTTCATTTATCTCTCTTGGTGAAACCACGGACTCTTGCCCCGAAAAATTATTTTCGCAATCAAGAATTGGGTTTGTTAAATTAAAAGAATCGCTGGCATCTCTTGTGATGGAGTTTTTTATTTTATTATTATCTCCTTCTCTTAAAATAATTATAATCAAAACAATCACTATAAATAGTAAAAAAATATTTGCAATTATCAAAAATTTTCTGGGGAAAAGTACTTTGTTCTCTTTTTTCATAATTGAAATATATTAATGATATTATTTAATTGGTTTCTGTCACATTTATAGGATCATTCTGTATAGCTTCCCAATTTTCTTCTCCTACAATAACACTTGGTTCTTCGACTTCCTCATCTATTACTTCGGTTATTTCTAAATCCGGCGTCGGGTTCTCATCTACTATTCCATTATTTCCTGTAACTTCTGCTTGTACAGTCTCTCCACTTGTATTCTCTTGATTATCTGATTCTTCATTTATATTTACTTCCGTGCCAGAATTATTCGTATCACTCTCACCTGTTGATTGATTCTCATCTTGAGTATTATCTGGAGGATTATCTATTTCTTCCTCTTCAAAAATTAAACCATCTATCACACTTTCAAAAATCTTCGGATCTCGAACAGAGAGAGCTGTCCATGAAAAACGTAAATCACGAGGGGCCTCTTTATTTATGATAATAGTGAAACCATTTTGATCGCTGTCAATGATAATCGATTTTAAATCTTCATTAAAAATATCGTCAGCAAATATATCTGATATTTCATCAAGAACATTAAAAGAAAGCCCGGCACTAACAACAGGATCACCTATGTAAGGTTCATCATAATCGATTCTGACTTTTCGATCGCCTTTTTTTATTAAAGCAAAGCCAGCTGTATCACTATTAAAGATTGGAGGTACAATAAATTCTGAAGCAGAACTAAAGGTTATAATTTCTCCGGTTGAAACAACAATAGAATTAGTCGAGAGCGTATCAGTAATAACGGTTGGGGTTATTATTTCAAGAGCAGCACTAAGTCTATCGGTATAAATTTCCGAAATATCAGTCGATTGTTCCAATTGAATTTTGTTGGCCAAAAAATATGTTAAAGCCACTTTTTGAACTGTTTCTGTTGGGGTAATAATTTCATCATTTTCTTCATTGTCTTGATTTTCTTCATTCACTTCTTCTCCTTCAACATTTTCACCGCCTTCATCTAAAAGTGTTAATCCTGGAATAATTTCCTTAAGTGTAATTCCATTTGAAGGGCCAGATTTAATGAAAGCCACAACGAATCCAGGAACTTCTTCATCTGTATACTCTGTCATTGCTTGACCAATAATAGTACCTGCTTTTGTTGCTTTCATAGCAACACCTGGTACAGACGAAGATGTCAAATAATCCCCCTTTTCAATCGGACCATTTTCCATGTTGACTTTCACGGGAACACGCCCAGAGAGTGCCACAAGCACCGGTGTTGCACCAGCGTCTTCTACATTACCAATAGTAAGTCCTGGATTTGTTGAAATGACCCCAATTGTATCTTTATCATAAGCCTTTTCGCTTTTCTTTACTCCGGCATTCATATTTTTATCAAGTGCCACGACATCTCCAGCAGTTATTGTATTATCATTTGATCCATAAACTTCTGCTAAGTCGGCTCCGGAGCCACGAAGAGTCCAAATCTTCATATAACCTGCCCCTCCGGCCCCTCCGGCGCTACCAACAGTCGTTGTATTCGAAGCTCCTCCTCCACCTCCTCCACCTCCTGGAACTCCTCCATTTCCTCCAGCTCCTCCAACAGTTGCACTTGAAGTTGTTCCTCCTCCACCTCCTTGACCTCCATGTATATAATTGGTATCACTGGCGCCATTTCCTCCTGCCGCTCCATCTGTGGCCGCTCCAGCAGCTCCTCCACTTCCATTACCACTTAAATAAGTTCCTCCAGCTCCTCCTAGACGTTGAGTATATGCAGTCCCAATACTTCCCCCAGCTCCACCGGCTGAACCTCCTTTATAACTTCCTCCACCATTTCCGGAATTACCTGCCCCCGTAGAAGAAGAAGATGCACCTCCGGCTCCTCCCCAAAAAGCAGCGCCTCCAGCAGCTCCAGTCGCTGCTGCTGTTGCTCCATGTCCACCTCCACCCCCCGAGTTCGATCCACCACTTACAGCACTATAAGAGTTAGGATTACCTCCCGGACCATAAGTTGCTTGAGTTCCATTTGTTGCTCCAGCTGATTGTACTCCTCCTCCTCCTCCTCCTCCCGATCCCGCAGTACCACTTCCTCCATTTCCTCCACCACCCCCATGAGCAGATAAATAAACAGTTCCTCCGCAAGATGATGTAGAAGAAAGACACGTTCTTTGCCCGCCACCTCCATCCATCGCTGCTCCTAATGTTGTAGTACTCGCTGTTCCACCTCCACCAATTGTGACTGGAATATTTGCACCTGAAGTACCAAGACTAGAAGCAAGTATTGTTTGAGTATTATAAGCTCCTCCACCTCCTCCAGCCCCTCCTGATCTTATTGTTCCAAGGGCTCCAGAATAACCTGCTCCTCCACCTCCTCCACCTCCCCATCCCTCAGCAATAACCATCAGAGCATCAGTTGGAATAGTGTAGTTTCCATTTGAGGCAAAAGTTTGAAGATTTGTATCTCCACATGCACTGATTGACATAGTCCCAGAACCATTTGACTTGAAACATCCCGATGCATCCGCAGATGGCAATGTCCAGGTCACATCCGAAGAAATTGTCGCTGGGGCTTGAAATGCTACATAGTTTGAACTATCAGCATCAGCAAAACGCAAATCTGATTGTGAATTTAAAACTACATTACCTTCAAACATTCCGGCATAATTCGCTGTCGTTCCACCTGTTGCCGTAGCGTAGAGTCCAACATTTGTTGAAGTTGTGCCGGCATGAGTATTTGAAATGTAGGCACCATAAGTTGTTTGAGCCGCTGTGCCATTTGTTCCAGATAATGCAATGTTTAATCCTTTTTGATTCGTCAATCCAGCTGTTCCAGCCGAAATGATGTCGAGTAGTGTTCCTGAAGTTAGAGTATTGGAAGTAAGAGAAAGAAGCTTTCCGGTTGTTAATGCTCCACCAGTAAGTGACAAAGCGTTTTGAGTTGTAGCTGTTCCCCAGTCCATTGTTTGAACTGTTGAACCAAAAGCGATTGCTCCGTTCCCCGATGGATCACCGATAGTATCCCAGCTTCCACCTCCACCCTGTTGGTCAAGCTGATATCTAGTAGAACCTATTGAGAAATATAAATGCGATGAATGATATTCAAGAGCTCCGTCTTCAACTGCTGATAAGGCAGTTCCGGAAGTTAGTTTGAGTGGGGCGGTTCCGGCGGTGGCTGTACCAGCTGGGAGGTGAAGGCGGGCGGTAGGGGTGGATATTGCTCCAATCCCAACATTAGAATTCAAAATATTAATATTTCCACCACCAAAACCAAAATAACCAGTTGAATCTATATATTGAATCATATCTCCACCTGGTCCACTAATTGTACTATCACCACTAGCTTCACCTAGGTAAATACTTCCGGCAGTTAAATCATAATTACCTAAACTTACATCCCCTGTTGCTCCAGTATAAGGAACATACCCAGAAAGAGATGGTATGTCTGTTGTATAAGCGATTGTCTTTCTTGTCGGACCTGTCGTTTGAGTCATAAATAAATTTGTACCGTTCCACTCCATTGCTCCAGCTTCGGCTGTAGTGAGATTTGTACCTGAGGTGAATTTAAGTGGCGCAGTACCAGCTGTGGCTGTTCCTGCTTTTATATGAAGCACTGCAGTAGGAGTAATTTGTCCAATCCCAACATTACTACCTTCAAAAACAAATTTCCGACTTACATCATCAATAGTTAATAGAGTATCATTACCCGTACTACTGTTATCTCCAAGCACAATAATCTGTCCACCTCCAAAGTTTTGACCAGAGAAAAAATTACCATATTGATTACCCATCATAACCTGAGAAGATGTTACATTAATACTACTAAAAATAGTATGTCCTATATTAGAGTTCTCTAAATTAATACCTTCTTCTGGATTCATACCTAAATCACTATAACCAAAATTATCAACACCATTATCGGTTAATCTTATCTTAACCGAATTATAAGTACTTGAACTATTGCCAGAAAGAAAATTCGCATAGTTATTAGCAGAATTTTGTCCGGCTAGACTTAGTTTTGCAATCGGCCCCGTTGTTCCAATTCCAACATTTCCCTGATCAAATATAGCCGCATAATTCGCTGTAGTTCCCCCAGTCGCACTTGCATAAAGTCCAACGTTTGTTGAAGTTGTTCCAGCGTGAGTATTTGAAATGTATGCTCCGTAAGTTGTTTGAGCGGCGGTGCCATTAGTACCCGAGAGTGCAATATTTAACCCTTTTTGATTTGTGAGTGCGCCGGTTCCATTTGAAGTTAGATCAAGAAGTGTTCCGGAAGTTAAAGATGCCGAAGCTAAATACATTCCTGTTCCTGTGGTTAGAGAATTGAAGTTACCCGCAAACGCAGATCCGGTTGTAGTTTGAGTCGTATTGGCAGAAGTTAAGGACATGGTGCCGGAGCCTTGAGTGTAGCCAGTAATTGCTGCGATAGCACCCGAGGAAGTAACTTGAAATTGAGAATTAGTACCGACTGAAAAATAATTATCTGGAGTAGTGTCTGATCCTACATTCACTCCGGTCGTTGATATAATCATTTTTTGTGTTGTTTGTCTAAATATTATATTTCCACTCCCCCCGTCTCCAGAACCAGACGCAAGAGTCAAATTTCCTCCAAGAGTAGACAAGCCATTACCCGCTGTAATATTTATTTCTCCACCAATATCACCGTTACCCGCAGTAATGTTTATTGCTCCACCAGTGGCACCACTTAACCCAGTTCCAGAATTTATGTTCAATAAATTATTAGCAGAAGAGGAAGAATTACCGACACTAATTGTTCTAGAAGCTCCAGCTGTAAAATTTAAATTTCCATCAAACTGTGCCGCATAATTTGCCGTCGTCCCACCACTTGCTGTCGCATAAAGTCCGACGTTGGTCGAAGTTGTACCAGCGTGAGTATTTGAAATGTAAGCTCCGTAAGTTGTTTGAGCGGCCGTTCCGTTTGTACCAGAAAGTGCAATGTTTAATCCTTTTTGATTTGTCAGAGCACCTGTTCCAGCGGAAGTAATATCAAGAAGTGTTCCCGAAGTTAAAGTATTAGAAGCAAGAGAAAGTAATTTACCAGTAGTTAGAGCTGGAGCATTGAGCGTTAGTGGATTGGTAGTTGTGGCTGTAGCCCAATCCATTGTTTGAACAGTTGAACCCATTGCGATTGCACCGTTACCAGATGGGTCGCCGATAGTATCCCAACTTGCAC
Source organism: uncultured Candidatus Saccharibacteria bacterium (assembly GCA_964595185.1). Classification (GTDB taxonomy): domain Bacteria; phylum Patescibacteriota; class Minisyncoccia; order Phycocordibacterales; family UBA9973; genus UBA8515. The sequence goes on from CAZQOL010000001.1 coordinate 18,582, forward strand.
CGCCTCCTTGTTGGTCAAGTTGATAACGAGTTCCCGCATTTGCGGCGGTGAAGTATAGATGACTTCCATCATATTCAATCGCTCCGGCTTCGGTGGTAGATAGATTTGTACCGGCGGTTAATTTAAGTGGAGCGGTGCCAGCAGTGGCAGTACCAGCTTTAAGATTTACTCCTGTGAGATATGTTCGAAGTAACGAAGTATTACCGATGGTGGCAGTATTACTTCCATTACCAGTTGTATCATACCCAATGACTATTTCATTTTGATTATTATCTGCTCCAGCTTTAGTCGCGGTACCTAAATACACCGAAAAATCAGAAGTAGTATTTGCCGTTGCTCCACCTGTAATATAGCGACCAGAATTATATCCTAGTGCAATGTTATTACTTCCATCTATACTGGAATAAAGAGATTGATCTCCAATAGCAGTGTTACTATTACCTGTAGCATTCACGTAAAAAGCACGATACCCAATTGCAGTGTTATAATCAGCAGCATTTGTTGATGTTCCCGAGGCTGATCTTCCTGCTCCATGACCAACAAATGTATTACTAATAGCGCCACTGACAATGTTAAATCCAGCATTTTCACCAATTTTGATATTTAAATCAGTATTATCTTGTGATAAAGAAAGATTGTTTATCGATGTCGCTGTCGCCACTCCAAGTGATGGCGTAGTAAAACTTGGCGAAGTTATGAGAGCAAGAACAGTTCCACTCCCGTTTGTCGTATATGATGTTCCCCAAGATGAACTCCCTGAATAATTTGGAATTCCGGCTCCGCCTGCTGGCCAAGTCATACCACTGGCTGGGACTTCCCAAGTGATCGTTCCTGTCGTATTTGTTAAAACCTTTGTCCCAGTTGTTGAGTTTACGGCCGAGAGTGTGTTCGCACTATTTGCAGCCCAAACAGATCCAGCCGCAATTGAAGTTTGTCCTGTCCCACCCTGCGCAACTGTCACAGCGGCATTGGTCGTTAGAATAGTTGCATTCGCATCTGGGAAAGTGTAGGTTCGAGAAAGTGTTGGTCCGCTTACAACAAAGGTTCCATCACCAACTTCATTCCATCCATGCCCAGGATTTGGAGTAACCGCTCCGACTAATTTAATCGTAGAAAAAATTACCAAAAGAAATAAAGTGGTGTAAGCGACATAGTGAAAAGAAAATCTTGGCTTTAATTTTCTTAAAATCTTTTTTAGGAATTCAATAAATTTTTGGTTATTTTCTTCAGACATATTACAACAATATTATATCATAGCTACACCTAAAAAACAGCAAGAAATTATAGTTATTTGCTGTTTTTTTGTGGATAAATATTTTTCTTAAAAACTATCTAACTTGCCAACCATTGGATTCAATTTTTTCGGTTATTTTTTGCATTATTTGATTTATTTCTTCGTCAGTTAAAGTCCGGTCACTGGCCTGAAAAACTAAACGATAAGCAAAAGAGGTCTTTTCATTTTTAGTAAATGAATCAAATAATTTTGGCTCTTTAACTAAAAGTTCTGTTCCAAATTCTTTATAAATTTCAATTAATTTTTCAGGTCCAATTCCATCCGGCAACCAAACGGCAATATCACGAATCATAAACGGATAAATGGACCAGGGAGTAAAGACCTTTTGAGGGGCCGAGCCTATATTAGGCGAGATTGCAAAAGAAATTTCGTCTTTCAAAAGATCAGAATTATTTATATACTCATCAAGCGAAACTTCTGTAATATTTTTACTATCTCCGTAAGCAACATGAATCTCTTCTTTTATCCCGCCGAAGCCTTGCACGGAGGAGGAATTGTCTTTCAAAAAAATAGTTCCAATTTCAAAAATTTTTAGCTCGGCGATATCAAGCAAAGGTAAATTTTTCTGGTTTAAAGAAATACTCTCTTTCAGACCATCAGTTAAATTAGTCCTTAATAAATTTTTATCAGAAGCAGATGCCAAAACTTCCATCTCGCCCTTGTCGCGAAATGCATAAGTCATTACTTCACTATAACCATCATTGGAAAGTTTTTGTTTGGCAAAATAAATTTTCTGCCAAGTCTTATCGTCTTCTCCTTTTGATTCAACTGAAGGAATTTCAGGAACGATTTTGTCATAACCATAAACTCGCCCTACCTCTTCCACAAAATCCCGTTCATTATTTATGTCCAATCGCATGGCTGGTACTTCCACTTCCCACGTATTTGAATGTCGAGCAAAATTATAATTGTAATTTTTTAATATTTTTTCTATCTCTTCATCTTCAATTTTTAAACCAAGTATTTTTGAAATATATTGCGACTCGAATGTGACTTTTTTTAATTCTTGCTTATTTGGATATACATCGACAATTTCCTCAAATGAAGCCAGCGGGCACATTTCAAAAATCAACGCCGAGATTTCTCTCATAGCAAAGTCACATAAGCTCGGCGATAGATCATGCTCAAAACTCTTAGAAGCATCAGTTGAAATCCCAAGTCTCTTGGCTGTTTTTCGAATAGAACTCGGCTCAAAGTTTGCCACTTCAATTAAAAGATCAACGGTCTCATTTGAAACCCCAGATGCCAGTCCTCCTTTGACTCCCGCAATGGCTAGATTTTTAATGCCATCTGTAATCACCGTGTCGGTGTTTTTTAATTTTACTTTCAATTTTTCTGAACCAACTAATTCTATTTCTTCATTATCACTTGCATTTCTAACAATAATTTTCCCATCAAGCAATTGTTGTAAATCAAAAGCATGAATCGGCTGGCCACAATCAAACATGACAATATTCGTGGCATCGACAATATTGTTGATGCTACGCCCGCCAACTGATGCAAGATATTTAACTATCCAATCTGGAGACGGCCCAACTTTTACTCCCCTGATAATTCGTCCCATATAACGACGACACGCCGGTGTTTGTATTTCAATTTT
>CAZQOL010000001.1:21575-33439 GCA_964595185.1 uncultured Candidatus Saccharibacteria bacterium
CCCTGATAATTCGTCCCATATAACGACGACACGCCGGTGTTTGTATTTCAATTTTCAAGCTAGTACCCGAAAATTCCGAAGCGCTGTTCTTTTCCTGATGGTCTGGCACCGGCTCCCGTCCCCCTCGTCCGAGGACCTCTGGAAAAGAATTGCGCAAGGAATTTTCGCGTACTATATTTTCTGGCAATTTATATTCGGGCAATTTAAATTCTATTCCAAGCAATCCAGCAATTTCCCGAGCCACTCCTTGGTGCGAAAGTAAATCATGAGCTCTATCGGGTAAAATTTTCAAATCAAAAACCATATCGCCGGTAGGTGATTTTTCAACATCTTCCACTTCGCAAAGTTTAAAAGTTAAAAGTTCGGCAACTTTTTCTGCCTCAGGAATTTCTGGAATATATGATTTTAGCCAATTGTAAGAAGTTTTCATATTAAAATTGATTAAGCCTTAAATCTCCTTGATAAACTAATCGAATATCCGGAATTTTATATTTCATCATCATCAAGCGATCAAGTCCAACTCCAAAAGCAAAGCCTTGATATTTATCTGGATCAATACCACAATTTAAAAGTACTTTGGGATGAACCATACCAGCTCCTAATAATTCAAACCATTTTTCTCCTTTTTTTAAATCTATTTCAAAACCTGGTTCAACGAACGGAAAAAATGAAGGACGAAGTCTGATATCAACATTATCCCCATCAAAAAATCTCTTAAAGAATTCAAACAAAATTCCTTTCATATTAGCTACTGTTATATTCTCTCCAATCATCAAACATTCAATTTGATAAAATTGCATTTCATGTCCCGAATCGGTTGATTCATTCCGAAAAACTTTGCCAGGCGAAACAATTGCAAATGGTGGTTGGCCACCACTCTTTACTAGATTTTCCATAAATCTAATTTGTGTATTTGACGTGTGAGTTCGAAGGACTATGCCATCTTTCCCCTTGATAAAAAAAGTATCTTGCATGTCACGAGCCGGGTGATCATCGGGAAAATTAAGGGCTCCAAAATTATGCCAATCATCTTCCATTTCAGGACCTAATTGAACCGCAAAACCCAAATCCTTAAAAATAGAAACAGCCTCATCCATAATGAGGGTAAGTGGATGCAAACTCCCTTTTTGATTCTCTTCTTGCATCTTAAAAATATATCATTTCTGAGCCTATTTTCAAATAGCTGAGTATGGCAAAACCTTACTCAGCTATTTGCTATATTGTTCCACATTTTACAGTACTCACATTCACGAGAATTTGAACCATATGATTTAAAATGACATTCTCTTTCAATCCAAGAACCACTTGATAATGATTCATCATATTCTTTGATATCGCTTTTTAATAAATCAATTTGCTCAGGCGTAATTCTTGTTTGGTAAAATGCATTTTTATCAGAAGGTTCGCTCTCAAGAAATAGCAATTTTGAATTCGTAACTTTAGTCTCACTGTTATCGCCCGATAGAAGATATGAATACATTGCAAGCTGACGCATTAAATCAGACATTCGGCCTTCCTCATCAATTTTTTCTATAATACCTGCGGTCTTTGAGCTTCCAGTCTTAAAATCAGTCACATACACTTCCCCGCCTGGAAGATATTCTGTTAAATCTATTTTTCCATACATAACAAGATGAGGAAAATTCTTTTTATCAACAAACGAGACTGAACGTTCTGATTTAAATTCACTATGTAGGTGTGAATAATAATTCTCTATCCAATTTTTTAAAATAATATATGCATCTTTAGATAGCTTTCTCAGATTGTTCTCATCTGTCATCCCCTGTTCAATAAATTTTTGCTCTATCGTCTTTTTTAGGTCTTCTTCTTTTGGCATTGTGCTTTCAGAATATTCTCCTTTTAATATAAATTCAATTAGAGAATGAACAACCGTTCCAAGTGCAAGATAAACCTGTTTGACCTCTGGCAGTCTTAAGAAATTTCTAAAATACCATTTTCGTGGGCATTCAAAAAAATTATTCAGCATCGAGACAGAGATTTTAATATTTTTATAATTTTCGCTAACTAATTTATTGATATCAGAAATAATATCATTCTCCTTATTTAAATTTACATTTACGTAAATCTCTGGATTTATTTCAAGCATTTCTTTTTCTGTTTCCTGTGGAGTTTTCTTTATGAAATGATATTCAGGAAGATCTTTGATTATCGAAGCAATCTCCAAACTATTCCCATTATAATTCTCAGCAGCATACGACAAAACACAAAACTCTTTTGACCGAGTAATTGCGACATACAATTCTCTTTTTGCCATTTCAATATTTCGTTTATTCATATGCTCTTTGATATTTTCAGGCAAAGTAAAACCTCCTCTTTTTTCCGACATCAAAGTTTCTTCATTCATATGCGCAATCCAAACACATTCATATTCCAAGCCCTTTGATTTATGAAGCGTCATGACTTTTATACCGTTATCATTCCCAAATTTAGCCAATTCAATATGGGTGCCATAAGACTCCAGGCGATTTAAATATTCTAGGAAAAGTAACAATGTTGCCTTTCGGTTTTTTTCTTCAAACATCATTGCCAGATGGATAAAACTTCTAACAACTTCAACTTTATTTAGTAAGTCATCTAATCCTTTTGAATTTTTAATTAACAGTTCATTTCCAATCTTGCTGATGATAAAGCTTGGTTTTTCATTATTTAAATTATTTACCCAATCTTTCAATTGATTACCCCACTTACAAATTGGGTTTTCTTGATTAAAAAGGCCATCTTCTTTCCCATAAGAAATTAATTCTTCAATTGTTAATTTATCTGGTTTAGTTTTTCTCAAAAAATTATGTGCCAAAAGATATGGGATGCCACTTGTGTTATCAAGGAGTGTTTTTGAGATTAAAACTGAATCGGTTGGATCAACTATTATCCCTAAAATTCTTCTCAGATAATCCCCTTCTGCAACTGAAAAGAGTGACAAATTTTTGCCAGATGAAATTGGAATATCCATATTAGAAAGAATCAAAATTGCAGCTCGAACATTATAATTTTTAGGAACAAGTAAGGCGCATTCATTCGGGTTTATCCCTTCTGCTATTTTTTGTTTAAAATAAAGCCCAGCACCAATGATTTCATCTCGAGGATAATTATATCCAGCAAGTATTATTTTGTTTTCTCCATTTTTATTGCTGTTTAATTTTTTGTCAGTAATTGAACTTTTTAATAAATCATCTGCAATAGAAAGAATCGGTTTAGTTGAGCGATAATTTTCGGTTAAAACAATTAATTTAGCCTTACCAAATATGTGCGAAAATTCTTCAAAATATGAAATCGAAGCACCAGAGAATGCATAGATAAGTTGACGATCATCGCCAACAACAAAAATATTTGGCTCTTCTGTCCCTTGCCAAACTGCCTTTAAGAAATTATTTTGGATTCCACTTGAATCTTGATGTTCATCAACTAAAACATATAAATGATTTTCTCTTATCTCATCACGAACACTTTCAAAGTCTTCCACTAGTTTAACGGCATATTCCAAAACATCATCATAGTCAATCAATGACATTTCTTTTTTTCTTTTCTCATATTGTCGATAAAATTCTACGACTTCTTTTGTCCGGCATAATTGTTCAATTTTTTTCTCTATTTCTTTTTTCAACTTACCCTTACTCTCGCCTCGAGTTGAAATACTTTCTGGATCTTCTTTTAATTTTTTAATATCATCTTCGATGAAAGTAAATAAATCACTGGCCGTAATTCTTTCCCTTTTTAAAATTGAAATCAATTGTTTTAAATCTCCGAAATACATTGTGGGGTTGCCCCTTGGGCTTATATATTCCCAATCATTATCGTTTAAAATTTCATCAACAATAAAAACAGCCTCATCGTCAGATAATAATTCAGGCATTTTAGCAAAATCTAAGAGTTCATAATTTTTCTCAATTAAATTGTAGGCGAAACTATGGAAAGTTGAAATTATTACATCTTTTGATCTACTGCCGATATACTTATCCAATCTTTCTTTCATTGCTGAAACCCCCGAATTTGTAAAAGTCAGACACAAAATACTGTCTGCGCTTGTATCAGTGCTTTTTAAAATATGACCAATCCTAAGCGTTAATATCTGAGTTTTACCGGTCCCCGGCCCTGCCACTACCATCACTGGGCCATCAATAGTATCAACAGCTTGCTTCTGTTCTTTGTTTAATTTTTTATAGGCTTCATCAAATTCCTGATTGATCATAAATTTATTTTAATATATTAATTCTGATTCATTTTGCCAGCTTACTTCTTTCACGTCAACTTTCACTTCAAATAATTTTTCCAATATATTCTTAATCTTATTATTTTTTCCTGTAGTAAAAATTTCGATTTTTCTTTTGTCTTTTATCTGATTAGCAAAATTATTCTCAACTAATAAATGAGAAACATGTCGAACAATAGCAGGAGTTGGATCTATAATCTTAATATTACTTCCCACTATTTTTCTAATCTCTGGAATCACAAATGGATAATGAGTGCACCCAAGAACAACAGTATCAATGCCTTTTCCAAGCATTGATAAAAGTGCCTGCTCCAAAATTTTTTTTGTTTCGACTGAATTGAAATCTCCTTTTTCTATTTGCTCTACTAGTCCTGGACAAGTATTCTGAAAGATTTCAACATCAGAAGCAAATCTTTCCACAACTGAATTATAAAGTTCCCCCTGAAAAGTTGCTGGAGTCGCTAAAACTCCAACTTTTTTTGTGTGAGTTGTTTCGACTGCTGGTTTTACGGCTGGCTCCATTCCAACAAAAAGCACATCCGGGAACTTAGCTCTTAAATATAAAAGCGCAGCGGCTGAAGCAGTATTGCAAGCAATAACAATAATTTTACAGTTCTTTTCAATTAAAAATTGACTTATTTTTTCTGAAAAATCTCGAATTTCTTTCATTGACCTCACTCCATATGGAACATGACTCTGGTCACCGAAAAATATGTAATTATTATCTGGTAATTCAGATTGTAAATGTTTTAATATCCATAGTCCCCCAACCCCTGAATCAAATACTCCAATGTTTATCATGCTTATAGTATATCATTATTCCTCAACTTACGTGAGCAGATAGGGCTTTAAGCCCTATCTGCTATTTAGAAAGATATGCGAGCCAATAGTCACGTTTGTATATACGATTATTAAAAGTGGAATAACTTGTCTTTTTTTCTAGGTGTAAAATCTTAAAATATCGGCTATATATTTTAATAAAATCATCACGAGAAAATACTCGCTCTGTTAGACCAATTTCTTTTATTATATATGTATCATATTCTTTGCCCGGGCTTTGTTTGAGCAAATTTTTTACATTTTTATTTCCATCTTTAGCAAGAGCTCGAACAAAAAAATATTTCCCAGTCTTCAAAACCCGATGAACTTCTTTTAAATAAATTTCTCTTCCTCTTTCATCAAGAGAATTGGAACTCGTCACATCTAAAACTAAATCTAGCGAATTATCTTTTATTTCATATTCTTTTCCTATATCACCTTCCCTATAGTCAACATTTAAATTTAATCCATCTGCTCTTTCTTTGGCCAGGTTAAGTGCTGTTTTTGAAATTTCAATTCCAATAACTTTGTTCCCGATATCTGCCAAATAATTTGAGTTTCTTCCTGTCCCGCATCCTAAATCAAGAATAAATTTGTCTTCTAAAATAAAATTTTCTTTCTTTTTTAAAAACTTAAAAAAACGTAACGTGTCAGCTTGTGGACCATCTTTTTTAGTAACAAACAATGGATTTTTATATTCCCTATCCCAAATATTTCCTTGATTGGAGTTAATCATCTTCATATTCACCTTCATCATCCCCATTTGAAGCCGTGGTCACAATTGCATTTGTCTCAGAAATTTTTTGAGTTCCAATGACTTGATTTAAATCTCCAATATAGTAGTTGTTTAACAAACTCATTGCATTTGATGAGTGAGCGGAGCGTCCGTTACTACTTGTCGCTGAGGCATTTTTTGTTGCATACTCGGCTGTGGCATCTTCTCCACAAGTCGCAGACATTGTGCTATTTCCGCCTGGATGTGAACCAAAATAACTTGTGATATTATAAACTTTACCATTAATTAACAACCAGCAGTCGGACGATTTATTGTGCTTAGTAATTTCAGTCATATTTAAAGTTAAATTACCGGTAGATGGTATTGCTGGAGGAATTACGACAGTGCTTGAATCTGGATTCGTTATTTTAGGTTTCGTAGATTGAGTATTGGAAGATGTAGGAATATTATTTTTTTGATTTTGAACACCGATAGTTTGATTCAAATCTCCAATATAATAGTCTCCAAGTAAATTCTTTGCTCCAGATGAATGAGATTGGCCACCCTTGGTATTTTTTGCATATGGATCTTTTGTTGCATAAGCAGACGTTGCATCTTTACCACAAGTCGCAGACATTGTGCTATTTCCGCCTGGATGTGAACCAAAATAACTTGTGATATTATAAACTTTACCATTAATTAACAACCAGCAATCTGATTGCTTATTGTGTTTTGAAATTTCAGACATGTCCAAAATAAGGGTCTTACCTGATGAAGTAATTTGGTTTATAAGATCTTGAGCCACAACACTAGTTTGATTATTGGCAACTTGGTTATCTTTTTTATTTTGATAAAAAACTAAGCCGGCAACTAAAATAGCCGTCACTATAACTCCAAAAATAAATAATGATATTGTTGATAATTTTTTCATTTTATTTAGTTAAAACTAAAATTTTCGTAATGAATTTTTTTAATGTCGACTCCTAGTGATAAAAATTGATTTTTCAAACCATCCATAAACATAGGTGGACCACAAAGAAAAATATCCTTACTGTCTAATCCTTTACTTAAATTAGCGACAATTCCAGCGTTAAGATAACCATTTTCTTTTGCTTGCCAAAAATTAAATTTAAAATTTGAATTCTTTTGACTTGTATTCTTCAAGTCATCTAAATAAACAGCCTCTCTCTCTTCTTTAACTGAATAATACAAATCTACTTTATATTCATTTTCTATATTCTGAGCCATACTAAAAAATGGTGTAATTCCTATTCCTCCAGCTATCCATATCTGATTCTTGTTTTCTGTTTTTTTGTAAGAAAAATTACCGTACGGACCTTCAATTAATACTTCGTCTCCTTGCTTTAAATTATTTAACAAACTTGTATAATCACCAAGATTTTTTATAGTAATTTTTAAATTATTATCTAAGGCAGACGAAGAAATAGAAAAAGGATGGCTCTCTCTAGAAATTCCTTCACCGATAAAACTAAAGAAAGCAAATTGACCAGCATTAAAATCCATTTTACCAGTTTCGGCCTCCATTTCAATTTCAATTATGTCTTGATTAAGCTGATTAATATTTTTAACTTTATATTTAAATTTTTTAACTAAAAATTTATTTAAGAATGCTTGCCTAAGACCTACCACCAAACCTGTAATTGCTAAAATTAAAATATAATACCTTAATAAATTATTCCTCGAAACATCAGAAGAAATCATCATGGTATGAATTAAGGCAAAAAAGAAAGCTATCGTCATAAATTTATGTGAAAATTTCCAAATATGATATTTTATTTTTATGTAAAAAGTAAAAATAATAAGCACAATCATTAATAAGAGTGATATTATCCCCCAAGTGATCGGAATGTTTATAAATGGGACAAAAAATAAAGCAGCTTGTTTTAGTGAAAAAGACAAAAACTTAACAACTAAGAAAAGTGGATGGAATAAAATCATCGAAAAAGCAATTGTCCCAATTCGAGAGTGGTGAGCATAAACTTTATCCAAGCCTTTAAAATATTTATCTAAAAATTTAAAATGCCCCGCCAAAATAAGATTTATCGAAAAAAGAGTCATGCCCATCAAGCCTAAAATTTGACCTAAACTAGTAGTAACCGAATTCAAATCAAAAAAGCGAAGTCCAAATGACTCCATAAAAAACCATATAACAACTGGAAAAACCGCTAAAACAATTATGATAAACATCTGTCCATTATAACAGATTTAGAGGAATAATCTAAATATTATTTTTATTAACTTCTCTTTCGGCTTGGTTGGCAAAATTCATTAAAATATTTATTTCTTCCAAAGTTAATGTTCTTGGTTTGATATCTTTAACACACAAAACCCCAATCGGTTGTTTTGTTTTACTATCCCTTAAACTAACCCCAGCATAAAACCTAATATATGGCTCTCCAACAACCATTGGATTATCTTTAAATCTTTCATCCTTTAATGTATCTTCAATAATAAAAATTTCTGTTGCCAATAAAGCATGCCCGCAAAAAGAAATGTCTCTCTTCCCCTCTTTTTTTTCAACACCTTGCTTTGACTTAAACCACTCCCTATCTTTATCAATAATTGTCAAAGTTGAAATTGGAACATCTAACTTATCTTTGACTTCTTTGGTAATATCATCGAATCTTTTTTCAGGTTCTGTGTCTAAAATTGCTAGATTATGAACAGCAACTAATCTTTCTTCTTCATTTTTAGGAATTGGAGCCTTTTGCATTAATTCATTTTATCATAAAAAGTTAAATATATCCTATCAGTATGTGGAAAACTTAAAATAAACTTCTAAAATAAATAGTAATAAATTAAACGAAATGATATAGTTTATAGATTATAAATCATTAAATTTATGCCCGATATTAACCTATTAATCAATCTATTAAAGGAATTTTCTTGGCTAGGCAACTGGTTCTTTTTTGTCTTAGCATTCATTGAATCTGCCCCTTTTGTTGGTATTTTTATCCCCGGCGCAACTCTTATTTCTGTCGGCGGATTTTTAGCGTATCAAGGAATCTTAAACACTTGGGACATAATTCTTTATTCTACACTTGGAGCAATTATCGGAGATTTTTTTAGTTACTCTCTTGGACGATGGGGCGGAAAATGGATAAAAAATAAAAAAGAAAAAAATTATTCTCTTCTTAGACATGGTGAAAATTTTTTCATGCAATATGGCAATAAAAGTGTTTTTTGGGGTCGTTTTTTTGGACCAATTAGAGCCATCATTCCTTTCATCGCTGGTTTATCAAAAATGAAATACAAGCCATTTATTTTTTGGAATATTTTAAGTGCTATTGGTTGGGCTATCTTAAATGTCTTTCTTGGATATTTTTCAGGAACATTGATCGTTTCTATCTTTAAAAAATGGTCAAGTAGCTTAAGTCTAATATTATTTATAATTTTAATTATTATCTCTATCTATTGGATTATAAAAAAGAAAGACACTTCAATCAAACACTCATTCCAAGTTAGTAGTTATAATTTCACCCAAAAACTTTTTACTTATAATTGGTTTAACAAATTAAACACTCGATATATTTTTATAGGAACTTTCTTTAAAGAAAGCAAACACGCCACCGAAAAGATATTCGGTAGCGTGCTTATCTTGTCTTTTTTGATTATTGTTTACATTTTAATAATAATCTTAGATATCTTTTAAACTTAAAAAGGCTTTTCTCCCCGGATGACACGAATTAAGATCAAGATAATTGCCACAACTAAAAGAATGTGGATAAATGATCCCAGCACATGAAAACCGATGAAACCTAGCAACCATAGTATTAGCAAAATTACGGCAATAGTTGTAATCATATAAATATTTTTTATTAGAATTAATAAAGCCATTAAAAAACCGACCACTTGGAGTTTAAGACCTAACCTAAATGGTACTCTTTTTGAAAATTATGGCAAACTGATTATTTTTTAAAAATCTATTTTAATAGAAATCTAAGTGTTGAGACAAGACGAATTTTTTTATATTCAGGAGATCCAGGGTCTTTGTCGGTTATATCAAATACTCCTTGGTTTCCACGAGTCACACTGCCAACAGATGAGCCGGAGTTTGAGGCAAACTGTGAGGCTGTGTCACGAGCATTTTTAATTGCTTCTGCCAACATTTCTGGTTTAATACTATTTAAATCCGAAAATTCAAATGAAATAAAATTTTGATTTAAGACAACTCCCCTCTTAACTAAAAGTAGGGTTTCATTAGATGAAGATCTAGCCAAATCAACTTTTTTTGTATAAACCGAAACTTGATTAGTTGAATTATATCTAAATGCTGCATCTTTATATGTGTCTTGATAGATATTGACTGGGGCAACATTAATTTCTGTGGCCTCAAAACCTTTTTCAGTCAAAAAAGTTTTTATGGTTGTAATATTTTTTTCGATATCAGAATAGAGAGTATCAATATTGTTTGATTTAACCTCAAAACTCATTGACCAAATAGCTGTATCGGCTTTCACAATCTTTTCTGATAGTCCTTTAACTTCAACGTAAGACCCTTGTTTCGAAAAATCCCTTGCTGAAAAGAAGAAAGCGACTGAAATTAAAACTGAGAAAATAATAAGCGCTATGCTAATAAATAAAAACTTACTCTTTTTTGTTGTATTTGTCGTTGTTGTTTCCATCCCGTATGAAGTAGATCGCGGTCGTTATTTTTAAAAAACCGAACTCTACATAGTTAAATTTGTAATAATTACAATAAACAATATGATTGACCCCGTGATCGCGACTTCATACGGGATCCATAATAAGTTAATTATATCACAAATACCCATAGACATCTAATCAAGCAGTTTGCAAAGACAGCTCTCTCAGAGCATGCTCTGTGGCCTCGATTAAGGGGAATTGGTTTATTTCCTTAATTTTTACCCACTTATAGTCATCAAAATCAGAAAGAAGTGATACCTCTGTCTTTTTAGCTTGGCAAAGAAAAAATATTCCAATTATTTGTATTTGTTCTCCACGAACAATCGGTCGCCATTCATCTACAAAAAATGGTTTACCAATATAAATATCTAAACCTGTTTCTTCTTTCACCTCGCGAAGAATAGCCTCATTTATAGTTTCCCCAACTTCAACTTTTCCGCCGGGCAAATCATATTTACCATGATTTGATCCTCCCCTGTACGTTTCTGATTCTCTGATAATTAATATCTTTTCATCATTATAAATAACAGCCCTAACGGCAATAAATTGTTTTTTAATTTGTTCCATTAATTTATTATATCAAAAGTTCTCTGTCCTAGACAGGTGCCAAAATTAAAGAATTTATTAGATAAAAAAGTGCTTTTTAATAAATGCCCTACCTGAACCGGATTTTAAATATTTTTCAAATTCAAAAGCTTTATATTTATTGTTAAATGCTATGTAATTTTTTAATTCAAAAGGCCTACGTCCTTTAGTAGCAGAAACAAAAACGTTACTATGACGATTAATACGATCCCTTAAATCATTAGTAAAACCTGTATATAATTCTCCATCAAAACATTTAAGTATATATACATACCACATATAATTTTGAATTTAAGCGGACTTTGTCCGCCGAAACCCGACAATATTACTAATAAAAAAATTAATAAATAAAATCCACAAATTTATAGACGAACCCCGACTTCGCTAAAAGCTACGTCGGGCGAAGGCGGAGAGAGGGAGATTCGAACTCCCGAAGGGTTTAATCCCTTGCTGCCTTTCCAAGGCAGTGCACTAGACCTCTATGCGACCTCTCCATTCCCCGACTGAAGTCGGAGAACACATGGAAATTAATAATAAATAACCATGTTCTATAAAAAGAACATCTGGGACTATAATACTAAATATTTATCATTTTACCAACTAAAATAATACCCAAGGACAAAAAAATAATTTGTAAACAAGAGATATCCTTAATTTTATTTACATACTTCTCAAGATCTTGATTCTGTCTTCAACCGGAGGACCCCAGAAGCAAAATTAAAATATCGAGTGCATATTTTAATTGCTACGGGGCGAGACTCATTTCAATAAATGCTATTCTTTTATTTACATACTTCTCAAGATCTTGATTCTGTCTTCAACCGGAGGATGAGTTGAAAATAAACTTCC
>CAZQOL010000002.1:0-12779 GCA_964595185.1 uncultured Candidatus Saccharibacteria bacterium
TGGGACAACAGCTAAAGAAGCTCAAGATTTATTAAATGAGTCTATTACAAAAACATTAAGTTATTTGAAGGATCAAAAAATTGAAGATAAGGATATTAAATCTGAATATGGAGGACTTTCTCCAAAATATTCGTATGAGAAATGTTATACATATCCATGTCCAGTAAATTCAAAAATAATTGGTTATACAGCAACTCAATCAATTGCAATTAAAGTTCGTGATGTTGATAATGCAAACACAATTAAAACTGGTTTAGCCGGATTAGAAATTACAGATATTAGTGGACCAACTTTCGGCATGGATGATGAAGAAGGGTACAAAGATCAAGCTCGATCAAAAGCAATAATTGAAGCTAAGGCTAAAGCTGATGTTTTGGCTAAAGATTTAGGAGTCCGTCTTGGAAAAGTCGTTAGTTTCAGTGAGGACAATGGCGGTAATTACCCAATGTATAAAGAAGGTTTGATGTCTATGGCCGGAGCAGCAGATAATGCTGTACCGCCAACTCTTCCAAAGGGAGAAAATAAAATAACTTCGAATGTTACAATTACGTACGAAATAAGGTAGTATTTATAAGCTCCAAATCAAATCCAGCAAGGCTGAAATTTCCAGCCTTGCTGGATTTTTGGCTATTGCTTTTTGTTTTAAACTGTTACATAATTATTATGTAAGAAAATAAGACCAGAAACGTCTTAAGAAATATAGGTTTAATGTGTTTTATTATTAAATTATTAATAAAGTTTACTTAGATTTATTCAGTAAACAAAAATGTTATGAAGAAATATATTGGTTTTCTAATTGTTTTAAGTTTGTTTATATTGGGTGGTTCAAAGGCCCAAGCCGCTATTAATCCAAGTACTCCTTGTGATATAAACGCGTCGCCATCGATAACAGTTTTATCTCCAAATGGGGGAGAGACTTATCTTGTTGGCCAACAAATCGAAGTTAAATGGAGAAGTTGTAATATTCCATCATCAGCAATGATTACTCCAGTTTTTTCTTATGTAGATGAAAATGATGTGGGTGAAATACATAACGGTGGAGCACAAAGTTTAAATCATGTCTTAAATTCTGGTAGTGCATGGATTACACCGCCTACTTCTTTTCTTGGAACGTTAGGTAAGCACTTTAAAATTAAATTAGTTTATAATTCTAGTTATGCGACTGATCCAAATAGTATACAAGTTCTGGATTATTCCGACGATACATTTACAATCACCAAATTTGAAAACGCTAATAAGTTTCCCGATGGTTGTAACTCTGCTATGGGATTCAGTTCCACGACAGGACTTCCTTGTTTCTTAGATACATATTCTGCGACTTCTATAACTAAAAATGGTGCTGTGTTAAATGGAAGATTAATTGCAAACGCTCCTGCCGAAGTGTATTTTACATACAATAAAACAGGGAACGGAAACAAGGTTCAACGAACACCAAAAATTACTCAACAGAGTAATGGATTATTCTCATATACACTTTCAAGTTTATCTCCAAACACTTCATATGACTATAAAGCGTGTATGTATTATGTAGGAGCCGAGAGATGTGCAAGACAATTAACATTTAAAACCTTCCCAGCATCATATATTCAAGAAGAAGATGGTTGTAAAAATAGTGAAATATACAGCTCCACTACTGGTCAAAGATGTTCCACACCAATAGAGCTTGAACAGAAGTGTGACCCAGCCACAGATTGTTATGAAAAAGAAATTCCTGTGGAGACAAAGATAGAATGTGACTCTGCTGCGGGTTGTTATAAAGCAGGAACCACTCGAGTCCTTCGAATTGGAGTCAAGGGTGAAGATGTAAAATACATTCAAACTCTCCTTGGCATTACAGCTGACGGTTCATATGGACCAGTGACAGCTCAGAAAGTTAAAGAGTGGCAAGCAAAGAATATGCTTAAAGTCGATGGAATCTTTGGGCCACAATCAATGTCAATAATTAGTCAATAAATATAAGCGCCAAATTAAATCCAGCAAGGCTGAAAATTTCCAGCCTTGCTGGATTTTGTATGAGGGTTAGACTATTGCGTGAATATGATAAAGGTGGTAATATAATGCTATTACACCCCCCGGGTGTTTTTTACTAAGAATAAGAGAATATATATGGAAAAAACAATAAATTATATAAAAGAAGTTATAGCTGAAGCAAAACATGTGACTTGGCCAACTCGGAAACAAACAATCCTCTATACGGTGGCTGTTTTAGCTGTCTCTTTAATCATTGCTTACTATTTAGGCTTACTTGATTTTCTATTTAGTAAAGGTCTAGAATTTTTACTTTTAAAGTTTTAATAAAATAATTATATGGCAAAACAAGAATTAAGAGGGGAAAGAAATTGGTACGCAATTCATACTTACGCAGGGTATGAAAATGCAGTCTTGCGTAATTTACGTCAGCGTATTGATTCACTTGGCATGAATGATAAAATTTTTTCAGTAATTGTGCCAGTTGAGAAAAAAATTAAAATCAAAGCAGGGAAACGTGTTGAAGTTGAAGAAAAAGTTTATCCTGGTTATGTTCTCGTTGATATGATCGTTGATGATAATTCTTGGTATGTCGTTCGCAATACTCCTCGAGTAACTGGTTTCGTTGGAGCTGGAGTCAATCCTGTGCCACTAGCCAAAAATGAAGTTGATGAGCTCTTCGGCCGAATGGATAAAATTGATAATAAAAATAAACATCAGATAGACGTTGAAACAGGGGAAATTGTTCGTATCGTTGACGGTCCATTTAAAGATTTGGAAGGAAAAGTTAGTGATGTGGATCGAGAAAGAGGGAAGATTAAAGTTCTTGTTTCAATGTTTGGCCGGGAGACGCCTGTTGAACTCGACTTCTTGCAAATTAAAAAACTCTAACAAAATAAAGTCTGAAATAGCTCTTCTTGTCGGGACCGCATAATTTCTTGGTAGAAATTTGCTCTAGCTCGGCTCGTCGGCCTTGCGCGCGTCCCGACAATAAGACTATCTCGGACTTTCTTGATTTATAAGGGTTTATATGTTAAATTTAAACGTGTTACGCTTCGCTTCAAATTATAAGTATTTACTAGAATCTATTTACTAGAACCTAGTCACTAGAACCTAGAACCTAATTACAATGGCTAAAAAAATTACAAAAAAAGTAAAATTACAAATACCAGCTGCTAAAGCTACCCCAGCTCCACCTCTTGGTCCCGCACTTGGACAGGCTGGAGTCAACATTGCTGAATTCTGTCAAAAGTTTAATGCAATGACAGCAAAAGATGCTGGTGAAATAGTTGGTTGTGTTATTTCTGTCTACGAAGACCGAACTTACGATATTAAAATCAAAACTCCGCCAGTTGCTGGATTAATTTTCAAAGCTGCAGGAGTTGAGAAAGGCTCAGGTAAGCCAAATACCTCAAAAGCTGGAAAGATCACAAAGGCTCAAGTTAAAGAGATTGCAATGAAAAAAATGGTTGACCTGAATGCTAAAAACATTGAAGGAGCCATGAAAATCGTTGAAGGCTCAGCTCGCTCTGCTGGAATCACAATCGTTGATTAAATTTAAAAATCAAAAATCCCCACATGTGGGGATTTTCGTTTGGGCAGGGTAAAGGGTAGCCCTAATCGTTATTCACCTAGCCATTAAGATACCATTGACAAATAGCCATATTAATGTTAGTATATAAACAAATTCTTTATTAATTATATATTCACTAACAAAAGCCGTTAAGAGCGGTAAGAAAGATGAGTAGAGATGAGCAACTTGAACTGAACAGGTTCATAACTGATCTTCTAAAAAGTAAGTACAAAGAAACTTTTTGGACAAAGCTGCAAGGGGGAGACACAGCCAAAACACTTGTTGTAATTTCAAACAACAAAAAAGTAATTGGCAGAATCCATAATTATCTGATCAACGACCTGAATTTGGTTGTAGCAGATGGAACGAAAAAACACGGAAATGGCGGAAATTTTACACGCCTAATTAATCTTAGCGAAATTGACATTGAAACCATTAAACAGATCAAAAGAAAGGTTGATCTTAACAACAGAAGAATAATGAAAAAGGAACCAATTATTATGGAAAAAAGGTTGGTAAAACCAATTATTCCAGTTGCAGAAACACCTAAACCTTTACTGGTACATGAAATTCCTGGAGTGGTCAAAATTGAAAAAGATCACGATCTTAAATCACTGATTTCATACATAACTTGGATGCTCAAGTTTGAAGGAGTGTCATCAAAATCTTTCCTCTGCGATAAAATGAAAGAGGGAGAATACTGCATAACTTGTAATAGCACAGACGATGCTGAAAAAGTTCATATGTATTTGTCTTGGCTTGTTGGAGATCCTTCCCTTGTAGTTACAGAGAAAAAAGTAGTGATTGTGGATTACAAGAAAAAAATCAAGAAAGAAAAGAGTTTGGAAAGATTTATTTTTTGTTTACCACCATCAGGAAGAGTAAATTCCGAGGAGATCAAGAGAAGACTCCTCAGAGTCAGCGTAGGATCAAGACCGAATGTTTCGTCTCTCAGTGAATCGAAGTTCATTGTCACGTACGTAAGATCGAATTTTGCTGAGAAAGTTTTTTCGGTCCTTCTTTCTATGGGATGGAAAGTTGAAGATTTATCAAAAAGTTCTTTCATTGTCAGCGTTGCTGGTACTAAAGAATTGGTTTCTCCTGTATCCGAAGATCAAACTGCCAATGTTCTTGAGATGGAGGAAGTTTCGATGCCAAGTACAAACCGGGACCAGTTTGATCTGGAAGTTGCTCAAAATCCTTCCAACCTCATTTTTGGAGTTGAATCCAAAGAAGAAGCTCTGGTGGAGCTTGAAAAACTTTTTAGTGATACTGAACTGTTTATAAAGCTTTCTCCTGAAACACAGCAAAGAATTATTGATGCTTTGAAGGAAGAGGCTCGGAAGCGCAATCCAGAAGAATATGCCCTAAACCTTTTGTCGATAATCGGCAAATAGGTAATCATTTAAATGACCGTAAGCGAAAGCTTACGGCCATTTTTTATTTTGTATTTTCCTATAACCTAATCACTAGTTACTAGAACCTAATTTTACTTTTGTACTCTCTCTACATAATCGCCAGTTTCAGTGTTAACGACTACTTTGTCTCCTTCTTCAATGAAAAACGGGACTTGCAGTTTGACCCCATTTTCAAGTGTGGCCAACTTTCCTCCACCTGAAGCGGTGCTACCTTTGATAGATGGGGGACAATCCTTAATAGTAAATTCCATTTTAATTGGCAAAGTCACTTTGATGATTTGATCAGTCCCATCATTATCCCAAACCATTGCTGTCGCATTCTCATTTACTTTCAAATATTTAGAAGTATCACCGATAACCTTCTCGTCAATTTTAAAGCGATCAGATGGATTAGTCGGGTCCGCGAACCAGTATTCACCCTTATTAGCGTATAAAAATTTTACTTCTTTTTTACTAATCTCAGCTTCGTCTGCTTTGTCTGAAGCATGGAAAACGGTATTCCAAGTTCGGCCGGAAAGAAGACTCTTCAATTTAACTTGATTTTGGGGTTTACGTTGCTGAGTTCGAGCGACATGATTTTCCATCACTTCACAAGGCTCATCTTCATAAATTATTATTTTTCTCTCACGAATTTCGCTATATTCCAACATGGCTGATTTTTAAGGAGAGGAGCGACTATAAAAATCGCCACCCCCTCACTAAATTATTGATTAATTAATACTAACAATATTGCTTTATAATATACATTCAACTTACCACATCATTGCTAGTAAGGCAATAATTTAGTGGTGGGGTTTATAATTTATAACTTGCCTACTCGCCTGATGATGCTACTTGAATTTCCCCAAAACGACTTCGAACTTCTTTCAAAATTTCCTCTGATAATTTTTTGTTATCACGTAAGAATGTTCGCGCCGCATCATATCCTCGTCCCAATTTTATTTCTTCAACTGGTCCTTTTTCTTTTTGTTTAGCTGTTCCAAGGTAAGTATAAATTGCGCCACTTGATTTACTAATGATTCCAAGCTTTTCACCAAGAGCCATTATTTCACCTTCACGCGAAATTCCTTCCCCGTATAAAATATCAAATTCAGTTTGTTTGAAAGGGGAGGCAACTTTATTTTTAACAACTTTCACTCGGGTTCGTGAACCGACAACTTCTTCACCTTTTTTAATTTGGGCAATTCGGCGAATGTCTAGTCTGATAGTCGTATAGAATTTCAAAGCTTTTCCGCCTGGAGTTGTTTCAGGATTACCAAACATAACTCCAATTTGCATTCGGATTTGATTGATGAAGATAACAACAGTTTTTGAATTATGAACTATGGCAGTCAATTTTCGAAGGGCTTGAGACATTAACCTTGCCTGCTTACCGACATGTGACTGGCCCATATCACCTTCGATTTCATCCTTGGGAGTCAGTGCCGCAACTGAGTCGATAACAACCACGTCAATTTTACCAGAGCGAATTAAACTCTCAGTAATTTCAAGTCCTTGTTCACCATTGTCTGGTTGAGATATTAAGAGCTCTTTAATATTGACTCCGAGCTTTCCTGCATAATCTGGGTCCATAGCATGCTCAGCGTCAATATACGCACAAACTCCACCCTTTTTTTGAGCTTCAGCTACAATGTGAAGAGCCAGAGTCGTCTTTCCAGATGATTCTGGACCGTATATCTCTATCATTCTTCCTCGAGGAACTCCACCAACACCGAGGGCCATATCAAGGCCAATAGAGCCAGTTGGGATGACATCAATATCAACTTTTGGGGCATCACCCAATTTCATAATTGCCCCTTCTCCAAATTTTGTTTGAATTGATCTAATTGTATCTTCGATTGCTCCGCCCAATTCCTTTGGAGCCTTTTTTGCTTTTTTTTGCATATATTGATTAGTTTCTAGTAACTAGTTTCTAGGTTCTAGAAAAAATTAAATTTATAATATTTATTTAAAGGCACTTATCGGAGCAAGTTTTTTCAAGAAAAAATGTCTGGCCCCTCATCCTCCCTCGTCCGTTTTTTATTGATAAAACTTGCGAAGATACTAAAATTTTTTAATTAATAACCTCACCTCCTTTAAATGCAAACGAACTTGCATTTTCTTCTTTTACAACTTCAAATTTTTTCTCAGCCGTTTTTCCAAATTTATCACGAGCATTTATTGTAACAACTGAAAATCCAGGAAGCAAAATAACTGATTCAGAAAAATCACCATTTTTATTTATAAATATTTCTCGGCCATTTAATGATATATAAGTGGCTTTTGAAGCGACACCTTTGATGACGGCAAGTGAAGAATCATTTTTCTGTTCTATTGTTGCTTTTATTTCTATTCCTCTAAAAACAAAACTCATTTTTTCATAACTAAAAATTCCAATTATTAAAAAAAGAACCAAACAGGATACAATCCCCAGCCACCATTTTAGATTTTTATTTTTGATTTTTTTTAATTGCATTTTTAATTTATTTCCTTACTATTTATTTCCCCTGCATTCCAGTTCGTAATTAACTATTCTCCCCTGTATGGTCCACAGTTTTTTCAAGGACTTCTCTTGGCTTGGCTCCATTGCCTGCTCCGACAACTCCTCGTTCTTCTAACATATCAATTAGTTTCGCAGCTCGTGCATAGCCGATACCAAGTTTTCTTTGTAAATATGAAGTCGAAGCTTTTCCTGCTTCCATTACTACTATTCTAGCATCTTCATAAAGATTGTCATCCCCATCTTCTTTGTCGTCCATATTATCGCTAAAAAGGCTACTTCCTTTTTCAATATTACCAGATAATTCAATCGTACTTGGAATCTCATCAATGTATTCTTTTCTTAAATATTCTACCACCTTTTTAACTTCTTCTTCGGAAATAAAGGCACTCTGGAGTCGCTCAGGGTGAGGAGATTCTGCACAAGAATAAAGCATATCTCCAGCTCCAAGAAGTTTTTCAGCTCCACCTTGGTCAAGAATCGTTCGAGAATCAATTTGTGAAGAAACTTGTAAAGCGACTCGAGTTGGAATGTTGGCTTTAATGAGTCCAGTAATGACATTGACCGATGGTCTTTGAGTCGAAACGACAAGATGGATTCCAACCGCTCGAGACATTTGAGCAAGTCGAACAATAGCGCTTTCCAATTCTCTTGGGTATGTCTGCATAATGTCGGCCAATTCGTCTATAACAATAATTATATATGGTAGACGCTCGGCTTCTTGATTGTTTTTCTTGGCTTTTTCATAAACATTTTGGTGATATGATTCAATATTTTGAACAGACTCAGCTTGCAAGATATCATAACGTCTATCCATTTCACGAGCCGCCCATTTTAGAGACAAGATTGTTTTTTTAGCATCAGTAATAACAGGCGTAAGTAGATGTGGAATTTTATTATAAAGAGTCAATTCAACTCGCTTAGGGTCAACCATGATGAATCGCAAATCATCTGGTCCATTTCGATACAAGAGGGAAGTAATAATAGAATGAATAGTGACTGATTTACCAGAGCCTGTTGTTCCGGCTACAAGTAAATGTGGCATTTTTGCCAAATTACCAAAAATAGATTTACCTGAAAGTCCTCGCCCCAAAGCAATAGTTAGAGGCTTAGGTGAGTTTTGAAACTTATCGTCAGATAATAGTGTTGCAAGGCCAACGATTGATTTTATTTTATTTGGAATTTCAATTCCGACAAGTGATTTACCAGGAATTGGAGCTTCAATACGAATTGTTTTTGCTGATAAGGCCAAGGCCAGTTCATTTTGAAGTCCGACAATTCGAGAAAGTTTTACTCCCTGAGCAGGCTTTAAAGAATAGCGAGTGACAGTTGGTCCAATTGTCACTTCGTCCATTTCAACTGAAACTCCGAAAGTAAGTAAGGTTCGTTGAATGATATTCATATTACCCTTCATGTCTCCAATATTTGGCTTGCCCTTATCTTTTTCAAGGAGTGATAGTGGGGGAGGTACATAATCGGTCGTAAATTTTTTCACCTTCATTTCTTTTTCAATTATTTCTTCTTCTATTTTATTTTCGACATAAGGGATTGGTTCAGGATTTTCTTCTTTTCCTTCTAATTGGTCATTAGTAATTGGTAATTGGTCATTATTCTCTTCCTCACCTTTTTTAAAAGAGGGGAGGTGGATATCTAATTTGAGGAAATTTAAAATTTTTCTAAATAGTTCCATCAGATTTGGTCTTTCATCAAACAAAACGATAAGAGATATTATGAGTAGAGCCCCAAGCAAAAGAATTGCTGCATAAACACCGAAGAGCTTAAGAAATGGCCAAGCAAAAATACTTCCCAAGTATCCACCGTAAAAAACATTTAAAGATTCTCCTTTTCCATTTACCGCTAAATCAATAATAGCTAGAGCCGACAGAAGACAGATAAAGCTAAAGAGAGCTTGAGCTTTAGCCACATACGGACGCTCCTTTTTCATGAAAGAAAAACCGACTGCAATAAAAAGGATAGGGAGTAGATAATAACCAAGTCCAAAGATTGAGTTTAAGGTCCAATAAATAGCGTCACCGACAACTCCAGCTGCTTTAAAAATGGATAATAATATTAAAAAACCAATTACAAAAAAAACGATTCCCCAGACACTATATCGAGTCTCTTCTTTCAAATTCATTTTTCCTTGTCTCGCCGAAGCTTTAGCGGAGGCGGATTTTTTATTTTTTCCACGTGAATAATTTTCTGATTCTTCCGAGTCATCTTTTGTATCTTTTTTTGCCATATGTGGTTACATTATATCACAACTAGGAATAATTATTAATTAGTGACTAGTGATTAGTGATTAGGTTCTAGTAAAATGCATTAGCAGAGCTAATGCATTTTACTAATCACTACCAATAATTTTTCCTTGCCAGGAAAAATTATTGGTATATAATGGACACATTAAAGACATATCATTTCGCCTCCAAGCGACAAAAAAGACATGAGTGATCAAAAAGACATGGAAAGGACAAACGTAAATATGTATAATAATCCTGTCTCTGACGAAAAATCATTGCAAAATGAGGTTGTTTATAACTTTGCCAATAAAAAGACCGAAAAACTAGTAACAGCTTTATATATGGTCACAGATTGCATGGAAACTGACGATGCTCTTAAAAATAAGCTTAGATTATTGGGTGTGGAGCTTTTATCCGATATGTATAAATTGGCGTCTTTGTCTCCAATGGATAAGCATGTTCAAATTCCAATTTCGTTATCTCATATAAATGAAATATTATCTTTCATCGAGATTGCCTATACCATCGGTTTTATCTCGGAAATGAATACTATGATTCTTAAAAAAGAGTTCAAAGATCTCTCGGCTCAGATTGAATTTTATAAGTCAAAAGATAAGCATTTTACATTCACCCTGGACGAAAAAATGTTTGAGACAAAAGATGACGATATTGTCCGTAATGGGAATGATATATATAAAAGACAAGAATATCTAAAGGACAGTTATAAAGGACAGATAAACAAAAGGACAGCATCAAACACAATGTCCTTTATAAATGGGCATGATTCTCAAGGACAATATGAGACCAAGAAAATTAATCCTTTGCATAGTAGTATTGCCGAAAGAGAAGAGAGAAAAAATAAGATCTTGTCTTTAATTAAAGAATCGTCTGGAGGACAAAATGGCGCTTCAATTAAGGACATCTCGCTTTCTTTTATTGACTGTTCTGAGAAGACAATTCAGAGAGAATTAAATGCCCTTGTTTTAGGTGGCAAGCTGACAAAGATAGGCTCGAAACGATGGAGCCGCTACAGCATAATTAGTGAATAGTTTCTAGCACGCTAGTTTCTAGGTATTAACCCCAAATCACTAATCACTAATCACTAATCACTAGAACCTAATTCCCACTTATCCCCATATCTATTGCATATTATAAAGGCTAAGTATATAATATATACGTATATTGTTGCCTGGTATTTTTTTACCAGATGTGATAATATATAGTATTCCTTTATATGCTTATTTTAAGCAAATAAGGGGAAGAGAAGATCATTGAAAATTTAATACTATAAATTGTTAATACCGAATAATTTATAGCTGTAATTATTAATTAGGTTTTTTGATTTGAAAGAATTTTTTCTTTTAATTCTTAATTCTTAATTCTTAATTCGTAATTGAATTTCCTTGGTCAGATCCGTTTTGTATTTTTTGTTTTTATTTTTCTTAGTCGCCCGATTGATAGAGATTGGGTGAGTATTATTTTTTCTTTTTATCTCGCCGTAGCTTTTTTGATAGAGAGCGAAGGAGGATGATAGAGGAATAATGTTACCCTGTTGATAGAGGCGGGTGATAAAAGATAAATTAAAAATCAAATTTCAAAATGTGGTATCGGCCCTGTCGACAAGGCAGATATGCTTGTCTCGTTTTCTTTTTAAAATATTTTTTTGAAAAGAAAATTAAAGATAGGCAGTGTTATTTTGTTTAGTTTACGATTCTAAATTTTGTTTCTTTGTTCTGGTTTTTATTTACTTCACCGTAGCTTTTGATAGAGAAGCGGAGGATAGTAGAGAGAAGCCTGTCCCGTATCGAGCTTTGCTCTGTTACGGTGCTGTATATCATTAAGTTCTTTGTTTAGAGGTTTTGTAACATGTTAGTTTTGATTTTTGAATTTTTATTTCGATTTAATTCGTAATCATTAATTTCTTTATTCTTAATTATCAAACATACACACACATTAGTTTTTTTCTAGAGTACACATTATTTATTTATCAGTCGTACAATAGAATTAGTCGAAACTAATCTAAACGTGTATAAATTATAAAATATGTTAAAAAAATTTTTAATCGGAACATTTGCTTTAGCTCTTATGCTTTCAGTAGCATCATCAGCTAGTGCATTTTCCGGAGCTACCTTGAAAGTAGGTAGTAAAGGAGCTGATGTTATGGAACTTCAGACTATCGTAGGTGCAACTCCAGTTGATGGAGTATATGGTCCTATGACAGCTGCAAAAGTTAAAGTATGGCAAGCAGCCCACAACTTAACAGCTGATGGAATTGCTGGTCGTCTAACTTTGGCTGCTATGAGTTCAACACCTGTCGTTGGAACATGTCCAGCAGGTCAATTTGACCCAACAACTGGTAAGGCTTGTGGTACAACTACAACATTGCCAGCAGGATGTACAGCAGGTGCACTATTTAGTTCAACAACTGGACTATCATGTACTGGAGCAGTAACTCCAGGAACAGACAATGGTCCTCTAGTTGGAGGAGCAGGATCAATTGATATTACTTCAACTACATCAAACGTAGAAAACAAAGTAAAAGAAGGTGGAGATAATACAAAAGTTATGGCACTTAAAGTTGAAGCCATTGACTCAGATATTGCTGTTACTAGCTTGAAGCTTGTTTTTGCTCAAACTGGTGATACTGATAGTTCAGAAAAACTTTCTAGCTATGTAGATTCAGTTGATGTTTATTTAGGATCAACTAAGGTTGCTTCAGCAGATGCTGCTGATTTCACAAGAGAATCATCAGATACCCCTGATACATACTCAAAAACAATGGCTCTTTCAAATGCGATTGTTAGAGAAGGGATAAAGGGTACGTTTTACGTAGAAGTTAAAGCAGTTTCTAATATTGATAATGCTGCTTTGACAGATGGAACTGATCCTGCAGAATGGACAGTCGGTGCTACTGATATTCGTTACCAAGATGCAACTGGAATCGTTATGAGCGGTAATGATTCACTACCAACAAAAGCAGAAGTTCGAGATAGTACTGGGACAGCTGGTGTTGCTTTGAAATCATTCGAGTTTGAAGATGTCTCTACGGACGACTCACTTGACGTAAAATCTTCTTCTACTAATCCAGATGATTCGACAGT
>CAZQOL010000002.1:12789-25233 GCA_964595185.1 uncultured Candidatus Saccharibacteria bacterium
ATACAACAGATGATGTTCTAGCTCTTGCTTTCAAGTTAGATGTTGGAGATAATTCAGCTGATGTTACAGTTACAGACATGAAATTAACAGTTGATGTTACAAATTTTGACACAACTGGGAATACAACTGTAGATGGAAGTGATGATATTGATGTATCTGTAGCTGGTCAATGGGCCGACAGAATCATAAGTTCATTAAATGTAAAAATTGATGGTAAAACTTATGAAGCTGATCTTGATGCTAACTCTGGAGCTGCTCAGGACGTAACTGATGGTGCAGGAACAGTCACATATACTGTAGATTTTGGTGATGAGTTGGTTCTTACAGCTGGTGATACTCCAACAGTTGAAGTTCTAGTCACATACAACGAACAATCTGCCTCTGATTACAACGAAGGTGTTGTTGTTACAACTTCTTTAAATGCTGAAACTGATATTTCAGCAGAAACTTCAGATGACTCAGTAGTAGTTGGTGGTGCTGGAAAGACTGGCGCTGATCAAACACTTAGTTTAGCTGAAGCTACGATTTCTAACTATTCGTGGACTGTTAATTCAACTGGATCAATAATTGACTTCTTCTTTAAAGTTGAAGCTGTTGGTAATGACTTTGATGTTGTTGCTGCAAATATTCTTGATAGTGTAGCTGGTAATGCAAGTGTTACTAATGGAGCTGGTGATGATTTTGAAACCTCCGATTATGGAATACTTTCAAAATACGCTGGTGACTCTGTAAGTACTTATGGTAGTAACGATGGATACACCGTGGCAGAAGGTGATACAACAACCTTCCGGGTCAGATACTCTTTGACTGGTGCATCTAATGGTCTATGGAAAGAAGTTACTGTTACATCTATCGGTGGAATAAATGTTCCAGAAGATAAACAAACTTCACCTACAGCAACTATTAGTTACAACTAATAAATTGTTATAGTAAAGTGATCTATAACTGAATACTGGTCAGTACGCCTTAAAATGTATTCTTGAAAGTCCCCGAAAGGGGAGTTTTTTGTTGTTCAGAAAGATTTGAGTTTTTTAAGATAAGATTTGGTATAATATAATTTAATGAAAAAAACAATAAAGATATTAATATTTTTGCTTGCGATCACTCCTATTATTGTAGACAAGCATGTATTCTCTCCCTTTATGGCAGGGAAAAGTTTTTTTGTTTGGAGTATTATGATCTTGATTTCTTTAATTTTTATAATCATTTTTTTTTATGATAAAGATTTTAAGAAAGAAATTTTAGATAAAATTAAGATATACTATAAACACCCTATTAGTGTGTTAATATTTTTATTTACTCTCGTTGTAATAGTTAGTTCTATTTTTGCCGTGGACAAATATATAGCTTTTTGGGGAGACATAGAAAGAGGCGAAGGCGTAATAGGGATGATATATATGTTAGGAGTGTTTATTTTTTCACTTTTAATTTTTGAGAAGAAAGATTGGCTTATATTCTTTAAATTTAGTCTATTTATTAGTTTTATTGTTTTACTTAAAGAATTTTCTCAATTTATTAATGATATTAACAGGCCAGATTCATTTTTTGGAAATCCAGCATTCTTGGCTGGATATTTAATTTTTACAATTTTTTATTCGCTCATTCTTTTAAAAGAAAAGAGTGGCAAATTTTTTAAGTATTTTTTGATATTTATTTTTGTATTTTCAATTATTGGTATTTTTGTGTCCCAGACACGCGGTTCAATTTTAGGAATTTTGTTTGGATTAATATTTATTTTGATCTATGGGATTATAAGAGGAAAAAGTGTTATTTATAAAAAAACTAATTTACGCAAAATATCCACGGTAGCTTTAGCCTCCGTATTTATATTTTTATCTTTTTTTATTTTCACTAAAGACAATAGTATTTGGCAAAATATTCCGGGCATTTCAAGGATAGTTACTATTAATAATAATGATAGCACTGTTCAAACCAGATTTAATATGTGGAATATTAGTTTAAGGGCGATTAATCCAGAGTTAAATGGTTGGAAAAAATTTACAATTGGATGGGGTCAAGATAATTTTAATCAAGCTTATCTGAAATATTTTAATCCAAAACAATTTAATTATGAGATTAATTTTTTTGACAGAGCTCATAATAAAATTTTAGACATATTGGTAATGAATGGTATCTTAGGTTTGATTGTATATCTGTCAATTTTCTTTTTTTTAATATTTAATATTTTAAAAAATAAAGAATTTTCTTGGTTCAACATGAGTTTATTGTTTGTAATTATCTCATATTTTGTCCATTTAATGTTTTTATTTGATCAAGTGACTACTTATATTCCTTTATTAATTATATTATCTTATTTTATTTATTTAGATAATAAAAATTTTATTTTATTATCAAAAAATAAAATTTCAGGCCCAATTTTTATTCCGGGTTTCTTTTTATTATTGAGTGTTTTAATAGTTTATATTTTTTTTACTAATGTTTTATTGGGCTATATACAGATGCGTAAGTTTAAATCTATTTTAAGAGATAATAATACAGTTGATGTTCTTAGTAGGATTGATAAAGTGTTTTATCCTTTTACCACGGCTCAACCAGAGATAAGAAAATCATTTTTATCCCTCACCCAAAATAATTATAAGATTGGAGATAATTCTTCAAATAAATTAGTAAGCGCTGCTTTTGAAAAAGGTGAAGAATATTTAGGAAGGGAATCTTTAGATTATAAATTTATGTTATTTTTATCAGTAACCTATAGCAATCTTGGTAAAAAAGCAAAAAACATTGAATATTTAAAAAGAGGAGAATACTATTTAAAAAAGCTAATTTCCATTTCTCCCCAAAGACCAGATTACAATTATAGTTTTGCTTTGAATTTATTTTTTCAGAAGAATCTTAGTGAATCTTTTGAGTATTTTGAAAAATCTTTTGATTTGGCTTCAATTCTATTTTCACAAAAAAGGGATGACAAAATAGAGGAGATATATATTTATTTTTTTAAATATTTTTATGGATTGAGAGATAAAGAAAATCTCATTAAAGTCTCAAATAGATTAATAAAAAATAATTATTCGAAGTCAGATGATCTTATCAAAATTATTGATTATGTAGAAAAGAATAATTCATTACCAAAAATTAATTTTGAATGATATTTAGATATTCACAATAGGATTATATATGATCTTCTTAAAGAAGATATTAATATTAAATAATTCAGAAGTACAAAAATTAATAGAATCCATAATTTTTGATTATGAGGCGGAAATTGATGCTGTTAGTTTTATTAATTAATATTTAAATAAGTATTAATGATATAATGATATAATGATATTATGTTAAAAATTATTGTTACCCCAGAAGCAAAATTTCAAAACGGACGCTTGTAAAATTTGCTACGGGGCGGGAAGTGGTGATGCTTTCTTTATTAACTGAGATGCCTAAGTTGTTTTAATAAAATTATGTTAAAAATTATTGTTACGGGAGGGGCGGGGTTTATTGGGAGTCATATTGTGGATGCTCTTGTTGAAGAAGGGTATGAAGTTCATATCGTCGATAATATGTCGGCCGGGAAAATAGAGAATTTAAACCCAAAGGCGATTTTTCATAAAATTGATATTAGAGAGAAAGAAAAATTGGTTGATATTTTTAAGGGGGCTCAATATGTTTTTCATGAAGCCGCAATGCCAAGAGTTCAATATTCAATTGAAAATCCAATTGAGACAAACGACGTCAATGTAAATGGATTATTAAATGTTTTAGAAGCTTGTCGTTTGAATGGAGTAAAAAGATTAATTTTTGCTTCCTCCTCGTCTATTTACGGAGACCCAAAGAAATTACCAACAAAAGAAGATGATGAAATTAATCCAATGTCTCCTTATGCTTCCCATAAATACATCGGAGAAGTATATCTTAAACTTTATTCGAAGATTTATAATTTAGAGACTGTCTGCTTAAGATATTTTAATGTTTATGGTCCACGGCTTGATCCCGAGGGAGCTTATCCACTGGTTATTGGATTTTTCTTAAAACAAAAAAAAGAGGGTAAACCACTTTCAGTAACAGGGGATGGAAATCAGACTCGTGATTTTGTCCATGTTTTTGATGTCGCTGATGCAAATATTCTCGCGATGAAATCTGATAAAGTTGGCAATGGGGAGGTGATAAATATTGGGGGAGGAAAAAGATTTTCTATCAATCAAATAGCTAAAATGATTGGGGGAGAGATTGTTTATATACCCCCAAGAATAGAGCCACACGATACAGAAGCGAATATCGAGAAGGCAAAGGAATTTCTTGATTGGGAACCGAAAATTGAGCTAGAAGAAGGGATAAGTAAAATATAGATCAATATGATATAATAAATAAAAAATATATGAAAAAAATATTTGTATCTGGGACGTATGATATCTTGCACGCAGGACATATACAATTTTTTAAGGAAGCCAAAGAGTTAGGGGACTTCCTTGTAGTTAGTTTTTGCTCAGAAAAAAATCTGTTGTTATACAAGAATAGACATTCTTCTGTTCCTGACGACAATAAAAAGATTTTACTTGAATCGATTCGATATGTTGATAAGGTAGTTATTGGAAGCGATGATGGGGGAGTTTGGGATTTTGCTCCAGCCTTTATTGAAGAGAAGCCTGATATGCTGGTCGTCACAACGGACGACAAGTATGCTGAACAAAAAAAGAAATTTTGCGAAGAACACTCAGTTGAATTTAAAATTCTTCCAAAAACTCCGCCAATAGCTACGTCTGTCAGTACTTCGAGTATTTTAAAAAACATTATAAATAATGGGGTTGTTTGTTAGCAACCCTTTTATAATTTTATGATTATTGTTCGATTAAAAGGCGGATTAGGTAATCAAATGTTCCAATATGCGCTCGGTAGAGCCTTGTCTATTAAATATAATGTTCCGCTGGGTCTGGATCTTTCTTTTTTATTAGAGACTACCCCAAGATTAAATTTTACTTTTAGAGAATATGATTTAAATATTTTTAATATTAAGGCTGAAGTAGTACCTTATAGAAAAATTCCTTTTATGAATAGATTGTTTAAGGGTAGGGTGGGTAGAATTGTTGAAAATTTAAGGAAGTTTTCATTTATTAAGGGAGTTGAAAGATCTTTTGGTTTTAATAAGTCTATTTTAAATATTGGTCCTGACGCTTACCTTGATGGTTATTGGCAAAGTCCCAAGTATTTTAAAGACATAGAAGATATTATTAGAAATGACTTTACTTTTAATGTAAATTTTTCGGATAATATACTTAATTTAGCTGAAGAAATTAAAAACGGTAATTCGGTATGTGTACATGTCAGGAGGGGAGATTATGTTGGTAATAAAAATCATGAAGTTGTAGATAAAAATTATTATCAAGAAGCAATCAAAAAAATAAAAGGCTTAATAGAAATAGATAAAATTTATGTTTTTTCTGATGATATTAAGTGGTGTAAAGAAAATATGAATTTTGATTATACGACTATGTTTGTTGGCGATGAATATGCTGGAATAAAAGCAGGGGGGCATTTATTTTTAATGTCACAATGTAAAAATTTTATAATACCAAATAGTACTTTTTCTTGGTGGGGGGCTTGGCTTTCAAATAATAAGAATAAAATAGTTATTGTCCCCAAAAAATGGTTTCCATGGATGATTATTAATTTAATAGATATAATTCCAGAAGAATGGATAAGAATATAAAAATTGCCTTAGTTGGTCCTGGGCTTATGCCAATTCCACCCGTTGGTTGGGGAGCCATTGAGATATTAATATGGAAATATTATAACGAACTAATAAGTTTGGGCTATGATGTAACCATTTATAACTCAGACAATTTAAAAGAAGTATCAAACGCAATCAATAAAAATAGTTACGATTTTGTTCATGTTCATTATGATCAATATGTTCGTTTTTTTTCTCAAAATTTAAAAGTTCCATTTTGTATAACGAGTCACTACGGTTTGATTTTACAAAGAAAACAATGGTCAACAGGTTACTTTTCAATATTTTCTGATTTTCTATCTGCTCCAGGAATAATTGCTCTCTCACCTGAGATTAAGCAACTGTACTTGGATTCAGGGTACAAGGGTCCAATATATATATTAAAAAATGGAATTAATGTCAATGAATTTTCTTTTAGCAAAAGTGGTAATGGAAGAATAATATGTTTAGGTAAAATTGAACCAAGAAAGAGACAAGCTGAATTAGCCGAAATTACAAGAGAAAAAATTGATATTGATTTTATTGGCCCCATAGATGATCATAATTTTAAAGAAGGAGGAAAAAGTAAATATTTAGGAACTTGGAAAAAAGAAGAAGTTCAAAATAAGTTAACTGAATATAGTGTTCTTGTTCTTTTAAGCAAAGGAGAAGCAGCCCCAATGGTAGTAGTTGAAGCATTGGCTGCGGGTCTTTGTGTCGTTATCTCTAAATCATCTTCTGCTAACTTGAGTCCAAATCCTTTTATAATCACTCTTGAGGATCATGAATCTAATCCAGATGTAATTATTGAAGCTCTTAATAAGGCAATGAGCATAAATTTTGAAAAAAGAGAAACAATTAGAGAATACGCTTTGAACAATTTTGATAGTAAAATAATAATGAAAAATTATTTAAATATAATAAATGATTTTGTAAACAAAAAATCAAGCATTAAAATGCCAATGCCAAGAATTAATTCTTATATATTAAAGAATTTTTACAAATATATTTATTCAAGGCTTTGGTTTGATATGTCAAACATAAAATTATTAAGATTAATATATAAAAGGACCAGAAAAATGTAATGAATAAGATGAAAAAAAAGATTTTGTTTACTGAGCCTGTAAGTGATATGGGAGGAGTTTCATATTATATTTTACAAATTATAAAATTTATATCAAAGGATGATTACGAAGTTCATTTTGTCGCAGGTGGTGATGGAGAGATGTTTAAGCAAGTAGAACTTTTGGGAGGTATTTGCCATTCTCTGCCCGTTGATTATAATTCGATTTTATCTTTTATAAAATCCTTGATAGTTTATAAAAAATTTATTAAAAATCAAAATTTTGATATTATTCATTCCCATACTGCAAAATCTGGCCTTCTCTCTGCAGTAGCAACAATTAAAATTAATTGTTGCACTGTTTATACAGGTCATGGGTGGAGATATCTTCAGATTAATAATTTTTTCAAAAAAATTATTATGAATTTTTTTGAAAAATATATTGTCCATAAAGCAGATACTGTAACCTTTTTATATGAAAGGGAAATTAATGATACTAATTTTGTAAATATTTACAAAGATAAATCTATTGTTATTCCTTATTCACTTTCTTTTGATAATGTTTATCTCCCAAGATCAAATCAAAGTGAGATAAAAGAAAGATATAATATTACTGATGATTCTTATATTGTTTGTATGATTGGTAGGCTTACTTGCCAGAAAGATCCAATAACTTTTTTAAATACTCTTAAGAAATTGTCGGAAGAAATACCAAATGTTTTTGGTATTTGGGTTGGTGATGGGGAATTAAGGGATGATTTTCAAAATCATATAACTAGGCTTAATTTGTCGGATAAGATTATCACAACTGGCAAATTACCCAGAGAGGCAGTTTTTGATATTTTGAGTGTGTCAAATGCTATGCTTTTTACTTCTAAATTCGAGGGTTTACCTATTAGTATTATTGAAAGCATGCTCATGAAGGTTCCAATAGTATCTGCTAATGTTGGTGGTATTTCAAGTATTATTGAAGATGGAGTTAGCGGTTTATTATTTAGTTCATCTGATTGGGAAGAAGCCTATTCCAAAATTTTGGTTTTGTATAAAGATAAAAAGTTCTCTAACAAATTAACGGATAATGCTTATTTAATTGCAAAACAGAAATTTACTCCTGAAAGTAGGCTTGCAACAGATTTTTCAAATTTATTTGAAAAAAATCTACGGCTCAAATTTCCAACTATTGGAGCATATTACCAGTGCCATAAAAGACCCAAAGCTTTTTTAGAAGTTATAAAATCGTTCAGATCTATTTACTCTAATTCTGATGTCCATATTATTTCAGATAATGGTTATGATTATCATATAATCTCAAATAAATTTAACTGCGATTTCCAAAAGTTAGAAAATCAAGCTTGTAATGGTAGGCAGGCTGTATTTAGGGACTCAGATGGAATGATTGACTGGATGATTAGATTATATAATTCCACAAAGAACATAAAAGAGGATTATATAATTATTCTTGAAGATGATGTCTTAATTTTTAATAAGATTAAGAATTTGAATTTTGATTTAAATGGTATTAATAAAAATGAAAACCTTGGAGAAGAATTAACTGAATTTTTAAAGACGAAAAATAAAAGTATTCCTAAGAATATAAAAAATTATTATTTTGGTGGCTGTGGTGGAGCTATAATAAGGAAAGATTTTATTATTAATAATTTTAAACCAGAAAATTTTAAAAAGATTGTAGAAGAGTTAGAAAAGCATATAAAGGGTAAACATGCTGGTACTTATTTTTCTGATTTTTGGTTAACTATATTCATTTTGTATTATGGGGGAACAATAGGTCAATATGATGATTATTGTGAAAAATGGTATGGTGATTACTGGTTTAGAAAAAATATACTTAAAAATATAAGTGTTCTCCATCAAGAAAAAAAATATTATAATTATAAATTAACAGAAGAAGAATCAGAGCTTTTTGGAATTAAATTTAGTGATATATAAATAGCCAAATAAACCCATATCCACTTTGATTCAAATGAATCAATAAATAAACTAGAGATTAAGGTTCCCATTATGGCTGATAAAATTAAATAATTACTAAAAATTTTTTTCTTAAATTTTTGGTAATTTTTTTTAAGTATTAAGAGTAAATATATAAATAATGGAGCTCCTCCAGTTAAAAGTATTTGTAAAATAATATTTTGTGAGACTGAATGGTCGCCACCTTCTTCGCTAATATCAATAATTGAGTTGTACCCAGGTCCGTAACCAACAGGATTATTGGTAAATTTTTTTATTGATTGTTTCCAGATTAAAAAACGGTTTTGACCTTTTGTCATACTTAAACCAGTATTCCACTTATTTTTAGAAATATCTTTGTTTTGGATAAAAATATGAAGACGTTCAGTTATTTGTGTTTGAGCAATTGGGGGGATTAATAATAGCCCGATTATAAAAGCAATTAATATATAGGATGAAGTTATTATAGATTTTTTAAACCCATATAATCTATATTCAAAAATAACAAAAAAACCTAAGGCAGAAATGAGTCCCAGCCACCCAGATCTTGATCCTGTCCATATTATAAATCCAAGTGATAATGAGAATATTAAGAAAAAAAATATTTTATTAATAATTATCTTTTCTTTAAGAAAATAATATAGAATTCCAAAAGTAGGGAAGATGATGAAATTGGCATAATAATTTGGATCATTAAACATACCCGCAAACCGAAACGAAGAGGAATCCAGAAGAAAACCATTTAAAATTAATTGTGGGAATAAATAGCTAATAGGAATAACAATAAAAGACAGGAATAAACTAATAAAAATATTTTTTAAGAATTTTTGATTTTCATCTGTAAAAATTATTATTTCAACAAAAATTATAAAACAGTTAATTATTCTTAGGTATGATAATAATATTTCGTTTAAGGGAAGGTTTTTAAAAATAAATAAACTTATGAGACTACCTAAGGTCAATATTAAAAAAATAATGACTAAATGTTTTATTGATTTTATAATATGAGGTTTAATGGCTATAACTTTATTTAAGATTAAGATAACTATTAGAATAAAACTAATAAACAAAAAGGCATCACTAATTTTTAGGGGCGTAGATAATATTGTCCACTTTTTTATAAAAATTGTAGCTATCGATAAAAGAAGAAAAATCTTACTGATTATATAGATCGATTTCATGATATGATATGATTATATCATATCATGGATAAAGAGATAAAAGTAAGTATAATTCTTCCAACATGGAAAGAACCAAAATTTATAGAATTATCAATAAAAAGTATTTTAAACCAAAGTTTTTTTGATTGGGAACTTTTAATCTTTGATGATGGATTAGCAAGCGAAAAGATAAGAAATCTTATTACTCAATACACCCAAAATGATAAAAGAATTTATTTTTTCCAGAATTTAAAAAATCTTGGAATTCAAAAAACCTTGAATAAGGGTCTTGAGATTGCAAGGGGGGAATATGTGGCAAGAATAGATGACGATGATGAATGGGTAGATAAAGATAAGTTAAAAAAGCAAATTGAATTTCTAGATAAGAATCCAGATTTTGGGCTGGTTGGAGTGGGGGCAATTATTGTTATAGATAGAAAAAGACAAGAATTATTTAAATACCAACTGCCTGAAAGCGACAAAGAGATTAGAAAAATGATTTTAAGTAAAAATTGTTTTGTCCATTCTGGAGTGGTTTTTAAAAAGAAGCTGGTACTGGATTTGGGTGGTTATAATGAACATTTTTCTACTAAACATATTGAAGATTATGATTTATGGTTAAAAATTGGGATTGTCTCAAGATTTTATAATCTTCCAGAAATACAAATTAAGTTTATGCAGGGAGAAGATAGTATCAGTTCCAAAAATAAAGTAGGACAATTAAAAAGAAATATAAATTTAATTCGAAAGTATAAAGGTAAATATCCTAACTATCATAGAGCTAAAATTATTGGTTATTTGCGTCTATTATTTTTGGAAGTATACAAAATAATTCCATTTGGAATTCAAAAAATTATATTTAAATTCTACAAAGAGTCTATTTAAATATTTCTCTTGATTTTATTATTAAGAATAAATTTCCAATTGTTTGCGAAAGTGTAACAGCAATCGCGGCTCCAAGAATATTAAGTCTTGGAACGAGGATTAAACATAGGAATAGGTTAGCTATTAGCGTTAAAAAAATATATTTAATTAGTTTCTTTTGTTTACCAAGAGCAAAAAGTGCATTGCTCAGAATAATTCCTGGAGCGCCTGTAATTATTGCTAGAGACATTATTTTAAAAATAGGAATAGATTCAATGTATTGAGGGCCGAAGACTAATTTAAAAACAATTCCTCCTATTAAAAATACCCCAAGGTTAATTAATAAAGCTATGAATAGAGAGAACGTTAAAGATTTTTTTATTACATTCTTTGCTCTATCTTTATCTGTATGTGCTAATCTAGAAAATAAAGGGAAGATAGCTGTACTTAGAAGAGATGGTATCAAGTAAATTATTTGTATTGGTTTTTGAGCTGATGAATAAAGCCCTATATGTTGTGAATCGGTAAACCAGCCGAGGATTACCATATCGATGTTTGAAGTAATTGTTCCTATGACACTAACTATCGCTATTGGAAATGCTTCCTTAATAATAATGAATATCAATTTCTGATTGTAATTAGAAATAATACTTTTAAAATTTTTTTTTAAAGAATAATACATTATTATTAGACCTGAAATTCCAGATATTAAATATGCATAAGACAAAGATATTGATTTAGGATTTTGTGAAATAAAAATATAACTTGAGATAATCAAAAGAACTGTTGCTATTATTTTTGTGAAAGCTTCAACTTCCATTTTTTCAAAAGCTCTATTTATGGAAAAGCCAAATTCTCTTATACTATCAAAGAATAATATTATGGATGTAATTGGAATTAATATTTTGATTGGATTACTCTCTTTTGTAAATAATATAATAGAGAATAGAGCCAAGCTTGCAATAAACGATAGACCAATTTTAAGAAAAAAACTTGTAGAGATATATTCTTGGACATCTTTTCCTTTTTTGGCTACTTCTCTTTGAATAACGGAGTTTACTCCTATATCAGAAATGATTGCGAACATTGACATGAGAGCAAGGATATATGAGAAAACTCCCCATTCGGATGCTCCTAATTTCCTGGCCGCATAAACAAAAACAACCAATTTTAAAAGCCTAACTCCAATCTCTCCAACAAACAACCAAAAAGTGTTTTTGATGATAGTTTGTTTATTGCTAGTATTTACAAAAAGAAATTTTCTAATTTTTTCCATCTTTTATTTTTTCACTTTTTAATATCCTTTTTCGAAGATTAGTAGTTGAATAATTATGATTTCGATTATTGTAAATAATTTTTATTGGCAAGTCCTTTCCTGTAAAATTTTTTCCTTTCCAATCTGACCCCAAGAAACGAATATTAGGATTAATTTTTTTTAATAATTCAAGCAGATCTTTTTCAGTTTTATAAATAATAACTTCATCAATATATTTGCAGGCTTTTAATTGAATCCTTCTTTCTTTTATAGACTGAACTGGTTTATTTTTATTCTTTCTGTCTATAGTCGGATCCGTTTGAAGTCCTACAATAAGATGATTGCATTTATTTTTGACTTCTTTAAACATTAGATAATGTCCTGCGTGGGTTAGATCAAAAGCTCCACATGTAAATCCAATAATTTTTTTTGTTTTTTTAGATAACACCATTTTTATCCCGTTAGAGATAGGAAGCGC
>CAZQOL010000002.1:25243-33050 GCA_964595185.1 uncultured Candidatus Saccharibacteria bacterium
AATCTATTCTTAAGATAACGCTTACCCATTCCTGTTTTTAAATATAATTCTCTCGACCGAGCTTTTTCTTCTAACAAACATGCTTCATAATAAATAATATCAAATGGTCCTCTCCCTTTAGTATAAGTTGATAAACCTTTATTGTGTTGCACAAGGCGCTTCCGTAAGTCTTTCGTACTTCCAGTATAAAGTTTACCATCCTTTTTACTTTTTAATACATACGTGTAAAACATAACTGATTTATCTCTAACGGGATTAATGAGTGAAAATTATTTGTATTGTTCTTAAGAATATCCCAAAATCTAGGAATAGATTTCTATTTTTTATATAATATAGATCATATTCAAATTTCTCTTTTGAATCATCTATTGTATTTGCATAATGATATTTAATCTGGGCCCAGCCAGTGAATCCAGGTCGGACGATATGTCTTAGTTTATAATGGGGAATAGATTTTTCAAGTTCAGAAACAAATTCTGGTCTTTCCGGTCTTACTCCAATTAAAGCCATATCTCCTTTTAAGACATTAATCATTTGTGGTAATTCATCAACATGAAGTTTTCTTAATATTTTTCCAACCTTAGTAATTCGTGGGTCATTTTTGCTTGACCATTCTGCTCCATTTTTTTCTGAACTTACAATCATTGATCTTAGTTTGTAAAAATTAAAGACTTTTCCATTCAGGCCAACCCTTTTTTGAATATAGAATATTGGGCCCTTATCTTCTGTATAAATTAAAATCGCGCTGATTATAAATATAGGTGAGGTTAAAATAAAAGTAAATAAAGAGAAAATAATATCTATTATTCTTGAAATAAATCTATAGCCAACATCTTTTTTAATTTTTATATTTTCAATAATCCAAGATTGAGAAATATATCCAACTGGTATTTTGTTTAGGAATCTTTCATATGCTTCAGTAATATCTAAAACCTCACTTTTATTTTCATAAATGATGAGCATATCATCAACAGAGATGATATTATTTTCTCCTTCAATAATAAAAATCGCATTTTTCGTACCTCGATATCTCTTAATTGTTTCTTCAAAGTTTTGGGTATAAAAAATTATTTTTAAGCCCAATTGAGGATTTTGTTTTATAGTGTTATGTAATTCTTCTAGATAAGAAGTGTTTCCAATTAAAATTGCTGGTCTTGTAATTTGAGTGGAGTATAACCCATAGAATATTCTTCTGAGTAAAAACGAAAATAGACCAAAAATACTAGTCTGGAAAATTAAATTAGTTTTTGGTGATATTCCAAATATTGGGGCAAAATAAAATAACCATATCCCAACAAAGAAACACATCAGAAGAGCTAAAATAAAACGTCTTAAATGGGGGATAGTTGGCTTTATTGAAAATAAATCATAAAGTCTAAAAATATAAAAAATTAGTGTCCAAAATAAGTAAAGTATTAGAAAAGGTGACAAGTGTTGTTCAACGGTTGTCGGGTTGTATACAAAATTATTCCGAGTGTATAATATTATGAGTAATGAGAACCAGAAGGAAACAAAATCTCCAATAATAATAAGCCAAACTCTTTTCATATTAGTAATAGTAGCTAAATTATCGATTTTCGTAAAGCTAACGATATTTGTCCACGTCCGACTTGGATTTAATAATCGAGATTTGTGTCATAAATTTTTAAATAATATGGGAAATAAAACAACCCCCTCTTTTTCAGAGGGGGCAGGGGGGTTAGTCTTTCCTTTTATGATAGGCCCGCTTCTTTCTTTTGCGAATCCATGAAGGTTTTTCACCCTTTTTCTTTTTAGTGGCAAGGGATCCACTTTTCCCTTTTTTCTTCATACGCTATGTATTTATAAACATATTACATAAATAAATGATAAATGCAAAAGTTTTAGAAAAGAAAAATTTTATGTTTTGTGCTATAATAAAATTATGATAAATAAACGCTCATTTAAGGTATTGCTTGCATTTACTGGGGTAATTGCCTTTGGGTTGATTACACTTGTAATAATTGATTCACTTAAATAGGGGGTAGACAAATTTTTTATTTTTGCTATTATATCGAAGTAGCCGTAGAAAGCAGGCAAATATTAAGTCCTGCCGAGGTCGAACACACTTCACATTTGTGAAGCGATCTACGCAACGGCCCTAAAGGGGCCTTTTTAATTTTTAACCATCCTTCGCAAAGCTTCGGCTTGGCAAGGAAAAATTATGTCAATTAAATTAGAAAAAAAGAAAGAGTTAGTTGCTTCTTTGGAAAAAGCTTTAAAGACGGCAAAATCCGTTGTCTTTGTGAAGTTTGATAAATTGAAAGTGGCTGATGCTAATGCTCTTCGTCGGTCTTTACAGACTGAAGAAGTTGGTTATCAAGTGGCTAAAAAAACTTTACTTAAACGAGCATTATTAACTCATAAAGTTACGGGTGATTTACCAGAAATCCCTGGTCAAGTTGCGATTGCTTATGGAACAGATTTACTTGCTCCTGCCCGAGAAGTTTTTACTTTTCAAAAGGGACACAAGGAGAATGTTTCAATTGTCGGAGGAGTTTTTGAAGGTAAATATATGAATGCGACAGAAATGATGTCTATCGCGACTATTCCACCTCTTCAGACTCTCCGAGGAATGTTTGTTAATCTTATTAATTCACCAATTCAAAGGTTGGTTGTAGGATTAGATCAAATAGCAAAAAGCAAAGTTTCTAGTAGCTAGTTTCTAGTGAATAGAAAAAATTTATAAATTAATATTAACACGCTAGAAACTAGAAACTAGTCACTAGCACCTAACAAATATGGAAGAAACAAAAACAACAGTTCCAGCAAAATTCAAAGACATCGTTTCTAAAATTGAAGAAATGTCAGTTATTGATTTGCATGAACTAGTCAAAGTATTAGAAGAAAAATTTGGAGTCTCAGCAGCCGCTGTTGCCTCAGCTGGTCCTGCAGTTGCGGCAGAAGCCGTTGAAGAAAAGAGTGCTTTCACTGTTGAGCTTACAGCCGCCGGGGAACAAAAGATTGCCGTTATGAAAGTTGTCAAAGAAGTTCTTGCTCTTGGACTTAAAGAAGCAAAAGACTTAGTCGATGGTGCTCCTTCAGTTCTTAAAGAAGGAATGAAGAAAGCCGATGCTGAAGAATTTAAAAAGAAACTAGAAGAAGCCGGAGGAAAAGTTACTTTGAAATAAGTTTACTTATTTCAAAGAACTTTTCCGGAGGTGCAGAATTCGTTCCACTTGAACGGATTCTGCCAAGGAGGCAAGGTAACTCTTAAATAGAGTTACCTTGAGCCGGAGGCCGACGGGCCGAGGCGGGGTCGCGCACGTTTTTAGCAAAAAACGATGCGTGACAGGTTACTTTGAAATCGAGTAACTTAGAAGCTAAGCTCCTAAGTAGAAAAACACCCCTTGCGGGGTGTTTTTCGATGGTGTATATTGTACAAATGGAAACTCTAGCAAAACTATTTGGGGGTCAGGCTCGCGTTCGGATAATGAGGTTGTTTTTGTTGAACAATGATAGTAATTTTGAGGTAGAAGAAATTGT
The DNA here is from genome assembly GCA_964595185.1 of uncultured Candidatus Saccharibacteria bacterium. Taxonomy (GTDB): domain Bacteria; phylum Patescibacteriota; class Minisyncoccia; order Phycocordibacterales; family UBA9973; genus UBA8515. Next base: position 28,748 of record CAZQOL010000002.1, read on the forward strand.
TTCTCGTAGTAGGGTAACAAAAGCCAATGTCCGCAAGGAAATAAATTCTCTGTCTGCGATGAATTTTATTAAACAAAAAATAATCACAAAAGAAGGTTATCGAGGTGCAAAGAAAAAAGCCACGGCCTATCATCTCAATCCTGAATTTCAATATTTACAACCAATGAGAGAAATTCTTATTGATCCAACATTACTTCTGCAGGAAGATCTGCCTCAGCGCTTCCGCCAAGTAGGAAAGATTAAATTAATGATAGTTTCAGGTGTTTTTATCGGTAATAGTAAAAGCCGAGCCGATGTTTTAATCGTCGGAGATAAATTAAAAAAGAATATTCTTCAGCAGGTGGTTAAAGGCTTAGAAGCTGAAATTGGTAAAGAGCTTGATTATGTCGTTTTTGATACAGAAGAGTTTAAATATAGAGTTGATATGTATGATAAACTTGTTTGCGACATCATTGATTTGCCTCACGAGAAATTAATTGATAACGGACAGTTATCCACATATATTTCTAAAAAGTAGTAAAAATTTGGTATAATGATGGGGTACTTAAAAGGGTCGAATCTTTGTGAGTATCTTATTATTTATTAAGAATATATCTATTATATTATTATGATGTTATTACAAACTTGGGGTGAAATATTTAGCCAGTCACTGATTGGTCTTTGGTATGGGTTTATTAATTTCGTTCCTGGGCTACTAGGTGCGATTATTCTTTTTATTATCGGTTGGGCTGTTGGTTCGATCATCGGAAAAGCAGTTACTCAATTGGTTTCTGTTTTGAAAATTGATAGTCTCTTTGAAAGTGCTGGAGCAAATAATTTCATGAATCGTGCCGGACTTAAAATAAATGCCAGTCGTTTTATTGGAGGACTTGTAAGGTGGTTTATTATTGTAGTCTTTTTAATGGCATCTCTACAAATAATTGGATTAACTCAAGTTAATGATTTTCTTCGTGAAGCAGTCTTGTATTACCTACCAAAAGTAGTTATCGCTTCTCTTGTCTTGATTATTGCTACGGTTCTTGCTGATGCAATGAAGAAATTGGTTAGAGCTTCAGCTCAAGCTGCAAATATTCGTTCAGCAAATATGCTTGGATCAATCACTCTATATGCAATTTGGGGTTTCGCCTTCATCATTGCCTTATCTGAACTTGGTATTGCAACTGCCTTTATGCAAATTCTATTTACTGGCTTTATCGCAGCCCTTGCTATTGCTATTGGCCTTTCGTTTGGATTGGGAGGTAAAGAAGCCGCGGCAAGAGCAATTGATAAGATTTCTAGTGACATGAGTTCAAAATAGTTTTAATAAAACTTTCAAAAAATCTCTTGATTTGTTCAGGGGATTTTTTGTTTTGTATTGTAGAAATGGAGTGATACAATTAGATTATTGTTTATTAATAACCTAACTATTTTTAAAATGATGAAAAATAAAGGAATCATAGGTATCGGTTTAATCTTAGCTATTGTTCTTGGTGTGGCGATTGTAGGCGGTGGAGCGTATTATTTGGGGAAAAATAAGGGAGTAAATAATCAAGAGCAAAATTTACAGTCTGTAGATCAGGACCAGCAAGTTGCTGAGAATAATAAGAAAGTAAATATTCAAGCTAAGCTCACTATTTATAATAGTAATACCTATGGTTATTCAATAGGCTATAGTGGAATTGATTCGAAGAATGTTTATATAACAGGTGATGGAAAAAATATTAATTTATTTTCTAATCAATCAAATATGGATACAATTGATATCATAGATTTAGCAACTTTTTTACCATCGCCGGATTCAATATATAAGGGTACTGTTAAATTTGGGGATAATCAATATAAGAAATTTAAAAACAGCACTATCCAAAGGAGTACTACTTATTTAATATCTGGTCTTAAAAATAATAAATCAATATTAATTGGTGTTGAGAATGATTCAGATAGTCCAAACTACCTTGATTTGTCGAGTTTAAGGATTGGAACGATTAATTCTTCTGAAGAATCATCTCTTACAAAAGATGTAATAAATCAGCCCGCGTATCTGAAATCTGTTTATGTTAAAAATAGTAAGAATTATATTGATGTTGATTATATTCAAATGTTTAGTACATCAGAGGAAAGATTAAAAGCAATGGTTGAAGATGGAGAATGTCAAAACGTTAAAGACTGTTATGATTATCCAAATGGCTATAAAAGAAATTCCAATCCATTAATTAGAACTTTTGAAGTGGGTACCAATGCTTCAATCAATGTTTATGGTGAGTATAATCAATATCTTAATAATGGTGACTTAAATAACTCAAACTCTATAATTACTTTTAATCAGTTAAAAGATTTTTTCAACAAACAAGGAAGTTATGAACAATATATTGTATTAGATATTAAGAATGGTAGGGCCGTAAAGATTGTTGAGCCATATCAAGAGTAAAATTAAATAGTTAATTATTAATCTAATTAAAATTACATGAATAAAAATAAAGGAATCATAGGTATCGGTTTAATCTTGGCTATTGTTCTTGGCGTGGTAGTTGTCGGCGGCGGAACATATTATTTGGGAAAGAATAAAGAAAATGTAAATTTTGAAAAAACTCCAGAGAATATTTTACCAGTCTTAAACGAAGAGCAAAATTTGCCAGTTGTTGATAATAGCAAGAAGGCTTCTATCACAGTTCTTTCTCCAAATGGTGGAGAAAAATTTAACACAACTACCACTATTGAGCAAATTCCAGTGTCATGGAAAAGTACGGGAATAACCAGCAAGAATGTTGCTATTTATATTGAGAATATTTCAAATATTAGTCAGGCCTTGCCTGTATCAATAGTCCCCGATACTGGCACAGCAAATATTTCAACGATCCCGCTTGGAAATTATAAAATAAAAATTTGTGCAACCTATCAGAAGAAAGGCAATCTTGAAGTTGAATATGTTCCAGATTGTTCAATCGCCTCAGATTACTCCGATAGTTCATTTACTGTAAATTATGTAGCAGAAGGTGTCTCGGTTGCAGTCTGGAAAGAATATTCTAGTTCCGAATATGGCTTTAGATTTAATTATCCAGGTGATTGGAAATTAACTGAGGATAAAATTAAAAAAGAAGTAACAATTGATACAAATGATATAGGAGATGTGGTAGAAGGTGGCACTTTTCCTTCGTGGAGAATTACTTTTAAATCTACCGATAAAACATTTTTTAATAATTTACAACCAACCAAAATGGGGGTGATTACTTATAATGAAAAAGAATCTGCGGTTTTTGCTGATGATAGATGTATTAAAGGCACCAAACTTTTAGGAGGACTTACCCAAGCCTTTACTTATGGAGGAAGCTTGATGTCTGATCCTGCATATTCGAATTCTGCAATACTAACAAAAAATGGAGAAATTATTATTGTAAATAGTTATCAAGGGTCAGTAATTACTCAAAAGTTAGAAAAACAGTTATCTACGATAGTAAATACATTTAAATTATTAAATGGCAATTCTTTTTTTATTCCTGAATGCTCAAAATAATAATAATTTTCTCAAGCTAAGATTTATGAGCAAAAAATCCCTTGTTAATAACAGGGGATTTTTTGCTAGTGAATATACGGATTTGCGCCTTTAAATACAAGGTTTAATTTCTTCATTTAAATCCTTGACTTTGTTTTTGATTTCGTATATCATACGAATCACGATGTTAATTAATGAAAATCACCTAAAAATGCGGCTTAAGTAAGACCATTTGGTTTTCCTTGTCCGCCCAGAAGGCGGATTTTTATTTTAAGGCGTCGATATGATATTTGAAAACTGAATGCTGTTCCAACTCACTGTTATCCTTTATTTTAGAGGGTCTTTTAATCGAGTTGGAAACAGAACGCAATAATAAAAAAATATTAATATCAAAGGAAGCGGTTCCCGAGATATTAATAAATTCTGATTTCATATCTGGAGAGGTGTGAATGAAGATGGTTTTCATATTTCCTAATAGGAGATATAAGAGTATATGGCGGATGCCTAGACTAAAAAAGGCGATGAAAGACGTAGCATGGCGGCGATACGTTTCGGGGAGGTGCCTAGCAACCTTTGATCCGGAAATTTCTGAATGGGGAAACCCCTCTTGGTAATCCCAAGAGACGTTTGCGCTTGACGTAAACGAGCATACCCAGGGAAGTAAAACATTTCAGTACCTGGAGGAAAAGAGAAAAATATTTATTTTCTGAGTAGCGGCGAGCGAAAAGGAAAGAGCCCAAACCGGGGCATCACTTTGCGAGTGATGCAGTGATTAGTAAGCTAGTGATTAGTTTCTAGATAAATGCATTTTGTATTTGACTAGAACCTAAGCGT
>CAZQOL010000003.1:0-30985 GCA_964595185.1 uncultured Candidatus Saccharibacteria bacterium
TAATTTGATCTCTTAATTTAAAATATTCTTCTTTGGTATACTGTCGGTTGAAGATACAATATTTTTTCTGACGAAGACCTATGCAAGCAAATAGATCTGATGAGCCATAACAATTAAAAGAATATTGGACGTTCTCGGCATAATATACAACACTATCAAACAATAAATTACCTCCCCCGGCGCCCGTATCAAAACATTCATACCCAAGTTGCAACATTCCAATTCCTGGACCTGAATCAAAAACATCTTTAGTGTTTTTCACTGACCAAAAAACATTTTTACAATCTTCAAGACCGTCAGATATATCAAAACAATTTTTGCAATTTTTGGCGTGATCAATATTGTTTCCTGTCACATCCTGAGAATTTATTATATTAGCAAAACGATGAATTGATTTTAATTTCATTTTCTCGAATTCCTCTTTTTTTTGTTTTATTAATTCATAGCTCCCCAAATTCATCTCTTTTAATTTTTGATTATATTCATCTTTTGAATATTGAATATTATTCATGACATAGCTCTTATTCCTAAGATTTGAAGACATAAAACAATTTGTGCAACCACGACAATCATAGAGAAAAAAAGAATCAACGCAACTAACTGAAATCTCGCTATAAAAAAGCTGATATGAATCAGTACAAACAATATCCTCATATGAAAATTCAGTACGATGAACAACATGTAAATCCATTGAATCCTTTATATCTGATACCCCATCAGAATAAAGAACCCTTTCTATTTTCCATGATGCCGAAACTAAATAACTATCGTAGCTTTCTTCAGCCACATTACAATAATCACTATTTGTAGCTCTAGAGTTCGACATACTTTGTAATGGAAATTTATTGCGAAAATCTTTCCATTGACTGAAAAAGGGTCGAGAAAAATCATACTCTATCCCATATTCATGTGGGTCCCAGCTATCACCCCACCAAATTTTTTGATCGATTACTGTTAAATCTTTATCGGCAGAATAAATAGAAATTAAATCTTTGCCCGAAAAACTATCTTTTCTTTTATAGAGAGAGTGTGTATTTCGGAAAGTTAGCCGACGTTGTGCCTTACATTCAACACAAAAGGTTGGTGGTGGAACTTTTATACGTTCATAAAAACTCATATCGTCTTCCGTTATTTCAAATTCTACTTTGCAGTTTTGACATATTCTTTCCTTCATGTTTTTATATTTCCAGCCTTGCTGGGATTATAATTCGTAATTATTTTAGCCTATCATAATGGTATCCTCTTTCATTTTTCTTTTTTATTTCAGCTTCTGTTTCTGTAATATATTCATCTTTACTTGTTAATATATTATCAGCCCAAAAAGTATATGGCTGATTAGCTAACAAAACATCTGTCCTAATAATAACTGGCACACTATAGGAATGTTCAGCTTCAATGTGTTTCATTAATTTGTCGCTCAAATGTTTCTGTGTCGCAAAAAGTAACATATATTGATCCCCTTCTTGGATAACATTCATCCAAGGATAAATAGAATTTATCAACCAATAATCAGCTGAGATGGCCAATTTTTCATTTATTGCCGACAACCCAATATCACGGGCCTCTCTAATTGTCGGACAAGTAGTGTAAACAAAAACAATATTCTTTTCTTCTTTATCAACTCTTTCAAAAAGCATATGATTTTGCAAATCACGTCGTGTAAGTCGATTGATACGCGACGCAAAATAATTATTGCTAATTAAAATTATCTCGACAAGATAATTTTCTGAACTAAAATACAAAGAACAAATATTATCTAATAAACTTCATTTTGATAGCACATCTCACAGTAAACTATCTCCGGTCGATCTGGGGCATAACTAGTTTCAAATTCATTCGTGCAACCTTCTTTCATGCAAGTTCGGTGCCAGAGCTTGCGTGGTAATCTTAATTTAAATCTTCTTTGATATCGACAATCTGGACACTCTCGTGGAATTGGAATTTCTTCTCTTCGATAAAAAGTTAATTCGTCAGTAATAATATTATAATTCTTACTACATTCTAAACATTTCAATACTTCTTTTAAAATTGAATCATCAATATCACTAATACTATCTCGAATGTTCTCTGATTCAATTGTTTCTTTTCCAAAAATTCCAGGAACTTTATCTTCCCACAACCAACCTCGAGCAAGGATCTCTTCTTTGGTAAGTGGCATATAATAATTTCCTTGAGTTTCGTTGTAACAAACAGGAGAAATTGATGGGGGGAAAAATTCTCCATATTCTCCTGTCTTTTTCATATGTTTAATTATTTTTTCTTTCAACTCTAAAAATTCTACCTTTCTATATTTCTTATTTAAAATCATATATTCCCCTTTTTTAATAGAAATACAACCAAAAAGATTCGAGGAATTATGACAAGTATCACAATACTGTAATTCTTGATTATCGTAACAAAGATGATTAAAATAACTGTTATAAAGCCCCTTGCACCCGTGGCATTCATACGCTAGTTCTGTTCCAAAACCGACATGATATAGATCCATCGATAATTTAATAAATAAGCATGAAAAAATATTTTTTGTATCTTCTAAATTATCATCATCAAAACATAGCTTTGAATTCTTACTACCAAATAACATATTTCCAGTACAGTTAACATTGCGCTCACTTATTATACAACGATGTTTGGAATTATTTCTTATTAAGTTTAAAAATTCTTTATTTAATTTTTTTCGAACTTCATACGAACAAAGATTATACTCCTTAATTTTTTCTAAATATTCTTCGCGAGAATATTGTTCATTTTTAAAAATATAATTCTTATTTCTTAAATTAGAAGACAAGAAACAATTATTACAATTGTTACAGTCGTAACAATAAAAACAATCAACACAATTCTCTATCAGAAAACTATTCTGGCAATGATATGCCTTACGTGAATCTATACATTCATAAAGCTTTTCTCCCCCGTCATAAATATAGCTACAGTCTATGCAATTTCTACTCTTCATCATCCAGGTAGAATAGAATACATCCTCACACCATGAACAAGTATAAGAAAGATATACATTCTTATTATCACCTGAATGATTAGTGTAATCTGAATTAATACTATTTTTACTTAAGAGTGCTATTCTTGGCACTTCCTTTTGTAGTTCGTGATATTGCTCAAAAAAAGGACGAGAAAAATCAAAATCTCGTCCATAGGTTGCAGGATCCCAACCATCTCCCCACCAGCACTTTAAACAATAAACCCTTAAATCCTTATTCGGAGAATAAATAGTCACCGTGCTTTTTCCACACAAATCACAATCTCTTCGATAAAGAGTTCTCTCGTTTCTCCAAGCATATCGTCTTTGTTGACGACAGTCTGGACACCGAGTTGAAGGTGGAACTTTGATTTTTTCATAAAAAGAAAAATCATCTGGCTCGAGTACGAAGTCATGATGACAGTGTTGGCAAGTTTTTGTCACTCTTTCCATACATAAATATTATGCCACAATATTTAAAGTGGTGCAAATAACTACACAGGTGTGTTCAATGTAGTTTTTTCCCTCGGACAAATCGCTACGATCGTGGCAATTTGTCCGAAGTGTTTTTATTTAACTCGTGCCATGTATTTATAATTAAGTAAAATCGAAATTATAAATAAAGATAAAGTTAGGGCCATGATTGGCATTGTGACATAACCAAATTCGTATATGTAGCGAACGGCACAAGAGACTCCCCCATTTGAAGGATCTGCACAAGCGGGTCCTTCAGCAATTCCACTTTCAACAAAAATATGATAAATAGAAACAATAGACCCAAGAGTAGCAAAAACTAAAGAAAAATCAACAATTGATTTTTCTTTTTTATATAATTCCATTCCAAACAAAACTAGTTGCGGATAAAGAAAAATTCTTTGAATCCAACAAAGTTCACATGGTGGGTATCCAACAATCTCAGAATAAAATAATGATAAGAGAACGGCTCCGAGTGATGCTAAAAATCCAAAGTGAAAAGTATATTTTTTAAAGAAAATTAAAATTTTATTTTCACTACTACGATTAAAAATAAAATTAACGGCAATCAAAAGAATCACAACTTGGAGAAAAATTGTTCCAACGGCAAGTATTTTATTTATAATTTCTATATATGCTGGCATATTATTGTGGGAGAGTAAATTGTATTTGTTCAGCTAAATATGGAAGTGGCACTTCTCCTACAGCTTGGACATTGGCCGGAAATTGCCAAATATTCCCATCACGAATTGGATCAGTTGGGCTTTTAACTGAAAATTGGTAATCTGGAAAAGACCAAACTTTATAATATTTGGATGAAATATTTGAACATACCCCCTCTTGAGTTACTCCTTCTACATTGATCGGGCAAATTATTGGCTCAGATTCTGAATTAATTTTAATTCCATTATCAAATGTCCAAGTTGGATATCCTTCGATTTTATTATCAAGACAAATCTGTTTTTGAGTATTATCAGTATTTGAACACTCAACATATGGAAGATATTTTTTAGACGCTCCAAATGCTGCTTTTTGAGCCTGACAATGAGTACACCAAAATGCTCCATAAAATTTTACTCCTTTTTCTCCGAGTGTTTTTGCAAAATCATCCAATTTGCCTGGCTTTGAACCAGAATAAAGACCGAAGCCTCCAATTACCACAACGACAATAATAATAAATATAATAAATTTTGTTTTTGTTTGCATGTTTTGATTATACCTTGTCTTTAGCTCTTTTCAAAACTATTCCCCGGAAAGTAATCGAAAGCGGAACGCTCTGAAATAACTAAATAATCTCTGAAAAAAATTGTTAAGTTTTTGAAAAAATAAATTTGGGCTTTCGTCTTTCTCAATAAATACTCCACCCGCACTTGCCAAAAGGGCATTGTTCACTTCTTTTTTTTCATCAATAACATTCTTTTCTTCTTTTTTCTCTACAACTAAATTATTTTTTAAATTCTTAATATCTTGATTATCTATGGTTATTTTTTCGATTGGTATTTCTACTTGAACTGGTGCTTCAATTAATTCTACTAGTGTATCTTCTTTTTCAACTGTCTCTTCATCTTCCTGTGGAGTAATAATTTCTTCCTTGTCAAAAGATTCTAAAATATCATTCCAAGACATTTTTAAAACTGCAGGAATTGCATAAGCTGTAGACCAAACACGCGATTCTATTGCCCCATCGTCTAATCCTCCATCTTCTTTTTGTTGGTTGGCTAAATATAAAATTGCTTTTTCAACTTCTGTCTCGTATGAACTATCTAGGGCTAAAGCTTGCACTGCCCAGCTTGTAGAAAAAGAGTTTCCAAAATCTCCATCATCATTTTGCTCTCCCAATAAATACAGTCCAGCTTTTTCAATAGTCTCACTTACTTCATTTAAATTTTTAAAATTCCAAAGAGCCTGAATAGCTGACGAAGTCAGATCAATGCTCTCCCATGAACCATCAGCTGACTGTTCTCTGATTATATATGCAACAACTTTTTTTATTATCTCATCGTTTTTAGAAAAACCAGCATGGGCTAAAACAATCAAACCAAAAATATCGTCATTAATAAGTGAATCATCGCCAATCTGCTGGCCATCAAATGCATCTGTTATTTTTTTAACATAATTTGTATTAGTTTCATTGTATGGATTTATGCCAAGAGACATCATGGCCATAATATGTCTCTCGTAGTCTGTAATGACGGATGATCCGAATTCATTATTAATAATACGATCATGAATCTTAGATTTTAATAAGTCCGCCTCATCACTAGAAGCACTAGCAATAGCCACCCAATCTGTATACATATCATTTTGGAATGAACCATCAGAATTTTGGTTGGCTAATAAGAATGAGATTGCCTTTTGAATTGAAAAAAATAATTCCGGGGTTGATCCTCCTCCACTTCCTCCTCCTGAGGAGGTTTCCACAACTTCAAAATTGACAGTCGGCCAATAATAAGAAAATCCATTATCATCAACTCTTATTCCGGCACTGTATGAACCAATAGGTATAGTAGAAAAAACTTTTTGTCCATTTTCATCTACCATACCTGATTGTATTTCAATCGGATTGTATGGATCATCGGGATTAACTTTAGTGATTCCAACTGTCACTCCAGTTTTTACAAGCCATTGGTTATTTTCAAAATCATATTTCTCTGTAGAGACTGTTAAATCCTCAGATGTATCAATAGAACTTGCGCTTAATAAAATCCTATCGGTTTGGCCAAAAAATAAATAAATATTTTCACCTCCCGAAAGAATATTTTTATCCATCCCAACTGTCGGATAATATCCATCAACAACATACTGCCATTCATAACAAAGGGGTTCAGATTCTCCGGAAGTTATGCAGTTAAGCAAAAAGGCCCCAAATGATTCATTGTAACTAAAGTCTGAAATAGAAAATGAATCATCTTCCTGATCAAGAGTATAAAGCAAACCCAAGACACTTTGATTACTTATTTCGTGCCCAGAAATTTCAACCATCTCTTGTACCTCAGGAAATAAAATTTTCCCGTCATATATAATGTTATCTCCATTTCGAATGGTAATTTTATTTTCAACAGTAGGAGGTATCACTATCTCGGGCTCCCCGGGCTCAATCTCAGATTCAATAATTTCAGCAAAAACCAAATTAGGCCCCAGAAACATGACACTCAAAATAAATATAACAAATATTTTTTTCATAATTTTATTTCAATTCCCATTTAATAATATCTCCCCCTTTTAAAATATATTCCGACACTCCAATTGTGGCTTCTTCCCCATTCACATAATAAAGCCAATATTTTCCCCCTCCCCCTTCCATATTATTTATTTTATCTATAAAAATCCCCAGGGAGGGATACTCTTTATAAGAAAAAGTAAAATTATTTTCTTTGTTTTTTTGTAAATTCTCCATTACCTTGTAAACACTGTCATTTTCTTTAATCGCTACTTCATATTTTTTTTCGAAAACAATTAAATTTACTTTCTCTTCTGCTTTTTCATCTTCTGTATTTAAAGAAGAGGATGCCCCAGATAGAGGCTTCGCCTCTATCTGGGGCGAAATCATCACAGATAAAGTCTTTGTCTCCTGTGTTGGTTGAGTTTCTTCTTTTTTTATCTGTAGATAAGACAAAAAATAAACAAAACAAATTATAATAATCAGAATTGGAAATGAAACTATTAAAATATTTTTTTTATTTTTTAACATAAATATAAAACCCTCCGGCTCAAGCGGGAGGGTCTTATCCAAATATATAAAATATTCTCCTGCTCGGGACACACCCTTGTATTAAGACCGGACTTGTCTCTTTCGACCTAAGTCGGAGAGCTTTACCGTTGCGGCACAGTGGAGGAATTTATGCTGTCGCTCGCGAGCGACAGCATGAACCTCACTTCCAAATACATTGGTTTAAATTTTAAAATACAACTAACTAACTACTGCAATCCTATTCTTTCTTTGGCTTGCTGTCGCACGGACAGAAGTTGCGACTAACCATTTCTCAATCACTGGTGATAGCACTATAGCAAACGAAACATTCGAGAGCAAGTGCAAAACCGTAAATGGAATCTGTCCGATCAAAGAACCCATGAAGGATTGATTAAAAAACAACGGGCCAATAGTTAATCCTGTTATTGCATCATAAAAGATTGTTGCAACAACAGCATAACTTGCATAACTCATCCAGCCAGTTCGATTTTTGAAAAAATATGATGCACCTATTCCTAGTAATCCATAAGCGACAGCCGTGACTAAAGTCCAAATACCAATTCCAGATGTTATCGAATCAAATAAAACAATACTTAAAAAACCAAAAGCAAATGCCATTATCTTTCCAGAAGTTTTACCCAGGGGCATGATGACTGCCATTATTGGTTCAACATTTGGGGCTCGAAAAGGTAAAAGCCTCATTAAAAATACAGACAAAAATATAACGATGTATTTAAACTGTTTATTCATTATTAATCAGTAATTGGTAATTGGTAATTAGTAATTGATTTATACTATATCACAAACACCTGAAACACAAGCGAGTTCTCTCTTTGCTTCTGTCTCATCTTTTAATTCATAAGTAATTATTTTTGAAAAATCAAAATCTGGCATTTTGCTTATTAACTCTTTGTATGTTTTTTCATCAATTGCTTCATATGGTGCTAATTGATAAACATGATTACTTCGTGGTAAGAAAGACAAACCTCCAACTATATCCCAGTTTTGATAAAGCCAATGTGCCACTTGTATCCATTCATTTTCCCCAACTGAAATAGTCACAGATGGGTTATGTTCGGTATAATTTACTTTTACAATTTTCCAATGTTCAAGTTGGTCAATAGCCGAAATATCGTCCTTACAAATTGCCCCCTCTGGTGCTTTCATCGGAAACTCCAAAACAAAAGTATTAGCTGTATCATGTGTCTGCCCTACTTCAGGATGATAAGGGACACCCTGGTCTTTCATCATTTTAAATAATGAGTCGGTTGCAGAAATTCGAATACGACGAATATAGTATGGAGCATGTCGTGGGTGCATTCCCGAAGAACAATCAACAGTCTGAGAAACTGTTCCTGAAGGTTTTACTGCCGTGATACATGTGGATTCACTAATTCCAAATCTCTTTGAATATATTTTATTGATACGGATAGATTCAAGTTTAAGTTTTTTTAACATCTCTGCATCACGAGAAAGTTTTGAATCCCACTGACCTGTAACCGAAACTCCCAACAATCTTTCTTCGTCACAGTTCTCACGCCATTCCTTACCTAAATATCCAAATTTTGTTAATGTCGCTTGATATGTTCCTAGAATAGTTGCAATTCGAACTTTTCTCATTAAATCTTCTTCGGTATCTTCACTTCGAGCAACTACTTCAGATAAATTACAAAATTGTCTTGAGCGTAGGATTATTTCACCACAGGGGTTTGTTCCCATCTCACCAATATAGTCAGCTGATTTTTCTAATCTTCTTTTTGGTAATGTTTTATATAAAGATTCTCGATTAAATATTCCTCGCTCTCCACTGCCTGATTCCATTAAAGCAATCCACTCTTTGAGAAATTGAGTTTCGGTAGGTTTTGTATTGTAAACTGCTGAGTTGTTAGCAAGCATCCGCTGGCCTTCGTTGACCCAAAATTGGCCATTCTTCGAATCACGCATATCTTGATCATCTAAATCAGACAATGAAATAAGGGCGCTTCGGCGAACTCCTCCTGAAACCACACACTCTCCTATTTTACAAATAATATCATGAGCATCAATATTGCGAAGATGTCTTCCTTGACGACGTAAAATTCTTTCCCGGGTAAATCCAAGTAAATTTATTAAAGGCTGAGGGCCGGAAGATTTTCCTCCCATTATTTTAAGTCTTGCTCCAGCAGGGCGAAGTAAAGAGAAATCAAAATCAACATCGTTACCCTCAAACCAGGTCTTCATTCCATGCACAAAGGCATCTGCCCATCCTTCTTTTGTGTCAGGAACAACGTAAGTTGGCAATTTTTTATTTGTCTGAATTTTAATTTGAGGAAGTGATTGAATATTTTTACTTTCAACGGAAAACCGACTCCTGTTCCACACATTGAAATATAAATAATGTCTCCAAAATCTTGGAAAGTAGAAGGAGCCACAAATGAACAGTTGTAAGCACAGACATTTGTTTTTTCCGCCGCCGCTCCAGCAAATTGTAATAATCGCATCGAAGGCATTGCTTCTTGTTTTAAAATTGCCTCACGAACTTCTTGGTATTCACTTTCTTTCAGTTTATCTCCAAGTTTACCTTTCATAAAATTTATATATCGGTCAACAGTCTCGATCCAAGTCTCACGTCTTCCCTCTTCTTCAATCCATTTTGCATAACTTCGATAGTAAACGAATTCAGAAAGTGGATTTCTAAAATATTTTTTACTCTCATCAGTTAATTTTTTTACACGCTCCGGCACTGAAATACCCTGAGCCCGAAGAGAAGCTCTTTCTTGTCTATATAAAATATAATGCTTTGATGTAATAGTATAGTCTGAAAGCATCAATTGCTTCTCAACAACATCTTGCACCGTCTCCACCGTTGGCGTAAAACCTTTATTTTCTTTAACTATACTAGCGATTTCCATGGCAACTTTTTTGGCCACCATTTCTGCTTCTTTCAATGACCCTTCCCCACTAGTAAGCATTGCTTTATTAATAGCATTCGTAATTTTTCCAATATCAAAAGGAACGATTTCTCCATCTCTTTTTTGAACGCCCTTAATAAAATAATTCTTGCTAACTTTTTTTAAAGTTTTTTCGCTTATATTTTTTTCTTTTGCAACGACCATTTTTTTGGCACCAGACATTTTCTTTTGTGAAGACATATTTTTTAAATTTAGTTAATAATGGCCTCGAAACGTTTTCGGAATTACATTATACCCCTATGTAAAGTTATCCTGCAAGGAATTTTGGGTCTTTTTTTATTTAAAAAAACACTATGTAAAAATTTCAGTAATACGTCAACTTTATAAAAAATTTTTAGTAAAATTTGGCGTGAAAACACTACTATATAAAGGGCATTCCCGACTCAAAAATTTTGCATTTTTAATTTTTAAAAATCTCTCAAAAATTGTAATTTTTTAGAATTTTTGAGAGATTTTCGTAAGTAATTAGTAATCAGTAATTTGTAATTACTTTAATATATTTCTTTTTGATAGCCCCAGTAGTAGAGCATAGCTCACTACGGGGCAGGCACCTATCTAATAAACCTCATTTTGATAGCAACGTTCGCAGTATATTGTCTCGGGTCGCTCTGGAGCATAACTTGTCTCAAATTCATTGGTGCATCCAGGTTTCATACACTTCCTATGCCATAATTTTAAAGGATTTCTCTCCCTTATCCTCTCTCCATGACGACAGTTAGGACAAAGTCGAGGCAATGGAAGCTTCATACGCCTATAAAAGGCTAACTCTTCAGGTATTATCTTAAATGCTTCCGTGCATTGTTGATTACATGCTCCCTTGTGGGCACATTCGATAATTTTAGTGGTTATATCATCAGTTACATCGACTATATTGTCTGGAATATCAATAATATTGTATATATCTATGTGATAACTACGTTCTTCCCTATCCTTCCACTTATAGCCTTGCTCAAGAGCCTCTTCTTTAGTCAAGGGAAAATACTCTTGGGCTACGGTTTCATTGTAAGCAAATGGTGATAACTCGCTTGGAAAGAATTCCCCATATTTGTAGATCCTGCCCTTGGAGTCAATATATGGCATTTCATTCATATGTTTTATTATCTTTGGGACCAATTCTTCGTATTGCTCTTTGGTGTATTGTTTGTTTAGGATGCAGTATTGTTTGGAACGAAGAGAGACACACCCGAAACAATTTGAACAATTTACACACAGGTGTAGTAATTCTGAATTTTTATTCCCCTTGCAATGTGAAAAAAATTTAGTCATGTATCCTCCATCAGCGGCCAAAGAAGACTCGTACACAAGTTCGTTATTCAAACCACCCGATATATCATAGCTATCTTTCGCTCCATTAAACATTCTCCAACAATGTTTAATGTTTTCCCCCTCCACCATAAAACAATTTTTTGCATTTTTTGAATTAATTATATTATCACCAGTCGAATCTATGCTATTCACAATATTTGCGAATCTATAAATTTTGTCTTTTCTTAAATCATTAAATTCATTTACTGATTTACTAACAAAAGAATATGCCCCCATGTCAAAATCTTTAATTATTCTAAAATATTCTTCTTTTTCATATTTTACATTTCTTATATAATAATTTTTATTTCTTAATCCATAGCACATAAAACAATTACTACAATTTCGGCAATCAAAAAGAAAATTTGAATCAAAACAATCGCTACAATTATTTAAATAATGAGAATTATAAATCTTTCGAGTTATAAAATTTTCATAACAAAATTCTGAAGTATAAACATAGTAACAATCAACCAGATTCTTGCTGCCCTCAGTGAGTCTCGAATAATAAATATCCTCACAGTTTGTGGCATTAGAAAGATATATATTTTTTGAATATCCTGTGTAATTGGTATATTCCGAATTTGTATTTCCTAATCCCCATAAATTAATATTTGGAGTTATGTCCATTAATTCTTTCCATTGAATAAAAAAGTTTTTGCTGAAATCATAATTTCTTCCATATTCGAGTCCATCCCATTTATCTCCATACCAACAATCATTGCAATAAATCGGAAATTTATTCGATGGGGAATTATTTGTTATTATATTTTTTTTACATAAATCACATTGTTTTTTATAAAGGATCCCTTCGTTCCGCCAAATAAAACGCCTTTGTAATCGACACTCCGGGCAAAAAGTTGGAGGTGAAACTTTGATTTTTTCATAAAAAGAAAAATCATCCGGTTCAATAGTGAAGTCATTTTTACAGTTTTGACATTGTTTGGTCTCGTTTTGCATTTTAATTCGTAATTAGTAATTATTAATTATTAATTATTTAAATCACTTCATTTTGATAACATTTTTCGCAATAAATTCTTTCAGATCTATCAGGAGAATATGATGTTTCAAATTCATTACTACATCCTTCTTTCATACAAGACCGGTGCCAAATTTTTGGGGGTAAAACATTTAAAAGTCGTTCGTAATATCTACAATTTGAACATTTGTTTGGTATTGGAATATTATGTTTTTTATAAAAATTATATTCATCTCTTGTTAAGCGAAAAGCCGTAATGCATTTATGATTGCATTTACCCCCATGAACACAGCCAAGTATTTCATTTAGAATTTTATCATCCACATTCCTTATATCATCTGGAATATCTTTTTGTTCAATTGTAATATTAAAATTCTTTATTTCAGGTTCATACCATTTATATCCCTGCTTAATTATTTGCTCCTTCGTAAGAGGATAAATATCTTGCGCTAAAGTTTCATTATAAGCAAAAGCTGAAATCTCAACTGGAAAAAATTCCCCATATCTATATACTCTTCCCTTATTGTCTACATACGGCAAATCATTCATATGTTTTATAATTTTTTCTCTTAAAGATTCATATTCTTTTTTACTATAAACTTTATTAAAAATTACATTTTCTTTATTTCTAATACTTATACAACCAAATAAATTTTTACTCGAAATGCACGACTCAATATATTCGGCGTGTTGAACTGAATCCACCGCCGAATATGAAAATTTGATATCATAATCATTTAATGCTCCGGTGCAATATTCATACAGAAGTTCAGATTTACCGGCATAATCTACATCCATGGAGTCTTTATTATTTAAAACACGAAAACAATATTTAGCATTCTCTACATTATATAAATCAAAACAATTTAAACAGTTTTTTGAATTTAATATATCGTTTCCTGTTGAGTTTACAGATTTAATAATATTTGCGTAACGATAAAATGCATTTTGACATAAATTCCTAAATTCAAACATTAATAAATCACGTGATTTACGACTTCCTAAATTTAATTTTTCAAGTTCCCTATAATAATCTTCTTTATTGTATTGTTTATTTCTAATATAAAACTCCTTATTTCTTTGATTCGAACAAAGAGCACAATTACTACAATTTACACAATCAATCAAAAAATATGAATCTATGCAATTCCTAGATAACATTAAATATTGAGAGTTATAATTTTTTTCACCCTCAATACTTTCATAACAACTGTCAGATTCTTTAATATTATAACTATCATATATGTTAAAGGACTTGTCAGCACCACGAGAATAAAAAATATCTTCTGAACCTAAAACAACAGAAACTGAAAGATAAACATTTTTGCACTCACCACACATGTTTGAATAATCTGAGTTAATAACATTTCTGTGCCAAATTCCAATTCTTGGAACAATATTTGAAAGTTTTATCCACTGTTTAAAAAACGGTTCTGAAAAATTATATTTAAAAGCATAATCCGTTGCATCCCATTTATCGGAATACCAACATTTAGTACAGTAAACTGGAAAAGTTACATTATGACTATATATTGAAATCATACTATTCTCACATAAATCACAAATGCGCTTGTATAAAGTCCTTTCATTTCTCCAGCTCATCCTCCTTTGTTGCCGGCACTCCGGACAAAAAGTTGGAGGTGGAACTTTGATTTTTTCATAAAAAGAAAAATCATCCGGCTCGATAATGAAGTCGTTTTTACAATTTTGACACTGCTTTGTTTCCATGTCTTTATTATTCCAGCCTTGCTGGAAAATGTCAATTAATCTATATTTTCTTCAAATCCACCAGCTTGTAAGTTCCAGAGTTTTTTATAAATGCCCTCATTTTTGTTTATCAACTGTTCGTGAGTATCATCTTCAACAATTTTTCCATCTTCAATCACGATAATTCTATCCATCGTCTTCACTGTTGAGAGTCGGTGTGCAACCACAATTGTTGTTTTATTTTTAATTAAATTCCGCAGTGCATCTTGAATAAGTATCTCTGACTCTGAATCAAGGGCCGAAGTCGCTTCGTCGAGTACCAGAATCGGGGCATCTTTTAATATTGCTCGAGCTATAGCTACCCTCTGCCGTTCACCTCCTGATAGTTTAATTCCTCTCTCCCCTACATAAGTATCATAACCTTGGGGTAGCCTGTCAATGAATTTATCACAGTGGGCAAGTTGAGCGGCTACTTTAACTTCTTCATCTGTGGCGTCCCGTCTTCCGTAGCGAATATTTTCCATAAGTGAACGGTGAAATAAAACTGGATCTTGTGGAACAAATCCGATCTGTTCACGTAGATTTTTTTGTGAAATTGTTGTTATATCAATTCCATCAATTAAAATCCTACCCGACGTTAAGTTATATAATCTCATTAACAGATTAACAAAAGTAGACTTCCCCGCCCCTGATGAACCAACAATAGCAATTTTTTGACCCTTAGGTATAGTTAGTGAAAAATTATTAAATACTTTTGTGTTATTCTTGTCATATATATATGTGACATTATCAAAAACAACTTCACCCTTAATATCTTCTAGGGCCCCTGTTACATTATCTTCTATTTCATATGGCTTATCAAGAATAAGCGCCATTTCTTGGGCGTCAGCAAAACCATCATAAAAAGCTCTAACAATTCCAGCAAAACTCCAAAGGTTTTCTACTAAACGGCCAAGATAAGTCTGAATCAAAACAATAATAGGAAGAGTCATCAAACCGATTTTCCAATCTCCAATAGCTATCCAAAAAATTATAAATTCAATTACAACCGCATAAAG
Organism: uncultured Candidatus Saccharibacteria bacterium; assembly: GCA_964595185.1. GTDB lineage: Bacteria > Patescibacteriota > Minisyncoccia > Phycocordibacterales > UBA9973 > UBA8515. Next base: position 15,140 of record CAZQOL010000003.1, read on the forward strand.
ACCCTCAATTAATCCCAGGCCTCCCCATAAATACCAATTAAAAACTGTTTTTTCTTTTTGGTCCTTAATAACTTCACCAACACGTTTGTTCTCATAATCATGTCCAGAAAAAAACTGAACGGATGAATGATTTCCAATAGAATCTGCTAAAGTTCCATGTGTTTTTGTATCAGCAAAAGCCGCAATGATGTCATACTTAAGTTTTAGTCGTGTATAAATTAAAGCTGTTAACAAAAAAACTATACAAAAAACTAAAAGTATATATGCGTATTTAGGAGCAAGAGTATAAATCGCGATAATTGTTCCAATAGATCTAAAAATAAGAGGTATAACATTATCTACAAATTTATCTATAAGTCTTTCGAATGCTCTAGCATATTTATTTATTTTCTGAGTAAGCGAACCACTAAAGTTGTTTGCAAAAAAAGAACGGGAATTACCCATCATATATGAAAATGCTTGTTCACGAAGACCTGCCATTACATTCGCGGTAAAGTAAAAATGACAAAACTCAATTATTCTTTTAATTGCCCAAGCAAGGAGTCCCAAAATAAAAATAGTTATTACTATGCTCCTAGCTTTTGAAACAAAATCAAAATTATTTGCACTTAATACATTCCAAAGTTTAAGGAATTGAAATGGAATATAAATATCAAGACTTGCTCTAATTATTGATAAAAATATAACTGTAAAAAACGAAACTTTGAAATTCCTCATTACTTGCCAAAAATACTTCATGACAAGACCTCTATGTAAATTTGAATAATCTTTTTCTTTTTCCATAAAACAAAGGGCTTTTAAGCCCTTTGTTAGTTATACCATATTAATATGATTTCTCAATATTTAATCTAATTTAGCTCCTCGAACAAGAGCTTGCAATAAAATAGATAATTTCATTGTCGCTACTCCCACTACTTTGTCTGCTCCACCATAATATATATATAATATTTCCCCTTTCAAAACCATTCCACAAGGAAAGACAACATTATTTACAATTCCTATCTTTTCATATTCTTCTTCTGGCTCAAATATTGCATCAGATGATCGAGCGAGCACAATTGCTGGGTCTTTCAAATCAAGTAGAACTACTCCGACTCGATAGGTATTGTGACTTTTTGAAACTCCATGATAAAGGAGCAGCCAACCATATTTTGTTTTAATCGGTGGAGCTGAAATACCTACCTTTGAACTATCCCAAGCATTTATTCGAGGTCCAATAATTCGAATACATTTATTAACTACATCGTTCTTAAAATCTAGTGATTTTAAATAGTCTCCACATATCTCATTCCCAACTCGATGAAGAACAAAATATCCATCATTTAATTTCTCTGGAAAGATACATGTATCTTTATCATCAAAACCTGGTGGGGTGATTAATGCTGGCTTTGTCCAATTCCAACGATGTGCCAAAAAGTCAGAGACTGTAATAGATGAAACGGCAACTCTTGGTGGACCAATACTATCATAGGCGGTATAACAGATATAAAGATTCTTTCCAATTTGAGTGATCCGCGGATCTTCACATCCGGAATTTCCATTACTAATTTTTTTCATTTCAAAATCTTCTCGGGGGCTATAAATTGGTTCCAATAATCTCTCCGAAACGGTAAAACCATCTAAACTCGAGGCATATCCAATATATGAAGTATTATCATTTGAAAGAGTACGATATAAAATGTGAATTTTATTTTTTAAATAAATTGCCGCCGGATTAAAAGTCGCCGTTGCTTCCCAATTATTTTCAGGCTTAGGGCTAATAATTGGATTTGTTAGACCTCTCTTAAAATACCAATCATTCTTCGTCTCAATATACATTGAGCTAATCAAATCTTTCAGGCTCACATAGGCCACACAAGTAGTTGTATCTGCGGCCCCATAATAAATACTTAATCTGTCCTTTTCAACTAACGCCCCTGTCGGAAAGATTACATTTGAAATATAACCAGAAAGTTCATATGATTCCTCGGGAGCTAAAATCGGACCCTTTGTTCTTCCAAGAATTTTTGTTGGGTCATTAATGTCCAACAAAAGGGCTTCGATGCCAAAAATACGGTCTAGTCTCTCTGGCGATTGAAAATAATTTTGAATGTGCGAATAAATAAGTAACCAGCCATATTTTGTTTTAATCGGCGGTGTCCCAATTTCTAAGTGGTCATATTCATTGCGACGAAAATCAACCACATTCAAATCAATATTTTCCTCCCATTTTTTCCAATATGATTCATCCCACAATTGTTCTATCTTATCAAGTGAGGCTATGGCCATTTTGGCAGGAGGCATGTCAGTATGAGCAGAAAAAATCACAGTGATTTTACCATTTATCCGCTTTGGAAAAAGAGTCATAGCTTTGGCATTAAAAGGTGTAACTAAATGTCTTTCATCAACTTTTTTTAAATCTTTCGAGATAGCTACTGCAACTTTAATGTTATCTTTATTAAATGGATAACCAGATAAAGCCGTATAAAAAATATAATATTTACCTTCAAAAAAAGTCACTCGTGGATCTTCACATCCGTGAACATCCCATGGTTCTTCTGGAATAATAAATGGAGCTCTTTCTTCAAAATGAATTCCTTCTCTACTCTTTCCGACCCCAATAATAGAAGTTTGTTGTTGAACTGTTATTTTATCAATCGCCGATATCGCTCGGTAAAAACCGTAAATAGTTTTACCCTTTTTTATCGGACACATATTAAAAGTTGCAAACTCTTCCCAATAATGATCTTTATTGGGTACAAGAATTGGATTGTGTTCAGATCTTTTTACTACATACATATATTATCCAAGTTTTAATTTTTTATTTTTTTCTAATTTGACTGGATTGTTTCTCTTCATTCCATTCAATAACTCTGTAAGTTTTATCGAGGCTACTCCAATATACTTATCTCCTCCACCATAATAGACAACTAGTTTATCATCTTTCACAATCGCTCCGCTTGCATAGATGATCCCTGGTTTCCAATCGTTTTCATACCATTCATCGGGTTCAAGAATTGGGCGAGAGGCTCTACAAATTACTTTACTTGGGTCATTTAAATCAAGTAACATTGCTCCTAACTTATAACGACCACCATCTTCTTTGTCCATAGCGTGATACAAAAGAAGCCAACCATCCTTAGTTTTGATTGGTGGAGCAGCTGCACTCCTTGTACGCTTATGCCAAGCCACAATATGATCTGGTAGCACTTGGGGGTCAGGAGCATCTTTAACCGTTGGAGTTTCTGAAGTATCAAGATTATTTACGTAAGTGATGAAAACACTATTTGGGTCACCTTTGTCTAAATTATTAAAAATTACGAATTTACCATTAATCTTTTCAGGAAATAGAACCCAATTTTTTTGTCTATCACCTAAATGGGAAAGATAGGAAAAATTTTGCCAGAGCCATTTTTTATTTATTAAATCCTCTTCTTTTATTGAAACAACCGCGACTCTCATCGAGTCCCATTTCCATCCATTTGCCGCATTAAATATATTCATTGTAATATAAACATTCCCGTCAATCACCACCGCTCTTGGATCTTCACAGCCACCCCAACCACCGCCAGATGGGTAAAGATCTCTGCTATACGCAGGCTGTACAGGAGAAGTATATGGCCAGTGATTTTTTGTTTCTTCAGCTTCATTCAAAAAGTAAACTGGGTAAAAAAGTCTGTCATCAAAATTGATACCATCAGAACTTGAAGCGTAGCCTATTCTTGAGATTCCATCACTACCGAGGGCTCGATAAAAAAGATGTATCTTTCCTCCCGAAATAACAGCTGCTGGATTAAATACCGCTTGCGACTCCCAAGAATACATTCTGGGTTTCATAATCGGATTTGCCAGTGATTTTTTTAGTTTTAATTTATTATCGTCTTTTTTTACTACTTTTTTCTTTTTTAAAGTTGGCTTTTTATTTTTAACAACCTTAGATTTTATTGAAATTTTTTTTACAATCTTTTTTTTAGATTTAGTTTTCACTTTTAAAAGTTTAACCTTCTTAGGGGCAACAACTTTCTTGATGATCTTCTTTTTTGTTTTTTTCTTCTCCATTTCTAATTTCTCATTCGTAATTAATTAAACTCTTCCATATTTATCCTCATATCTTACAATGTCGCCTTCATCAAACTCCCCAAATGAGATTTCAAGAATTTCCATACCATCTATCCCCGCTTTAATTTTATGTTTTGTCTTGATCGGTACATACTGTTCACTGCCTATTTCGACGATATCTTTTTTATCTCCAACTTCAAATACTCCGTCTCCGCCAATCACCCTCCAAAATTCTTCTCTCTTATGATGACTTTGTAAACTTAATTCTTCGTTCGGGTTTACCTTAAGAATTTTTACAGTTGATGGAATATTATCTGTGAATTTTCGAAAAGACCCCCAAGGCCTTTCTTCTTCGTATATATTTAGATTATCTTTAAATGTCATTATTTAATTATATCATATATAATTATTCTATCCATTTTTTAATCAGATCTTTTGTCTCAGTTGGGCCTGTCACTTTTATACACTCAATACCGGCCTCATAGGGGGAATAGTCATTACCTCCCGGGAAAATCGCATCTCCGACAAATACCATATCGTCAATAACCATTCCAAAATGATTAAGAAGCCTGATTAAACCCTTAGCTTTATTGAATCCTTTTGGTAAAAAATCGAGGGTTGTCATTCCTCCAATATTTATCTCAACCTCTGGAAGCTTTGGGGCTAATTCTTCTACTATTTTTTTTCTTTTGACTTGATCCGGATCCCAAACACTTTTCCTATCGAGGGGAGCATGTTGGCCTAGGGCTGACATTGAAATTTGAGTTACTCTATCCTCAACAACTTCATCACCTTCAATAATCGGACCAATTCCATATTGATTATTAGCAATAAATTCTTTTAAAATGGCTAGCGTCTTCTCTTTGGCCATTGGTGGCATCCCCTCTTCGTCAGTTATAATCCAGTCTTTTTTCTCCAAATTATATTGATATCGTCGACTGCCACTTGTTGGGAGTAAAATTAAATTACCATATATTTGTCTGGCCTCTTCTTCGCTTGGGTTAAAAGATGGTAAAAATTGTTTTTTAAACTGATTAAATGATCCACCAGAAATAATAGCGACCTTCTTTTCCGTTGCAAGATGACATAATAATTTTGCTGTATCCGAACCAAGCGTTTGCTTACTTTCTGCTAACGTCCCATCAAGATCAAAAGCTATAATTTTTTTATCTAAATTTATCATTTTATTTGTGTCGGCTTCCATGAATAATAAAAAACAACAATAAAAGAGAAGAATAAAAGGGTGTAAAAAAATACACCAGTACTTGAAGCGGGATCTGAAAATATATTCCAAACGTTCTTAATTAGTGATGTGTGATTTACAAATATATCCCAACTATTAAAACGTAAAAATCTTCCAAGGTAGACTCCAAAACTAATAAGTAAAATAATACCCATCATTATTATCGTCGTCTTTGTTTTTGAATATTTTAGATCAAATATTTGTTCAATATGAAATAGCGAGTTCACTCCAAGGATTAATCCCAGGGTCGCTGAGCTAAAAATTAAAAGAATATCAAAAAGAATCGGGATCATGCGTATTTCCCCTAAATGAACAAAGTCTGTAATTATATAAGGAGCGTTTGGAATAAAAATAAGCCATAAAAACATTCCAACAATAAGTAAAACAGAATTCAATTTCTTTTCCTTGTAATAAAATAAAAGAAAAGAACTAATAACGAAAGGGATGATAGCCAAGAATATATTCCAAAGGATATAAACAAAAGAATCTTTACCCCAAATTACAATCCTTAAAATATTTGTGGCCACAGCAAAAGCTGTAAGGTAAATAATCGATTTTGGAATATAAATATTAAATAAATTCATGTTATATATTACTAATTTTTTTATTAATTAATTCTGTAACTACTTTCTTCACTTCTTCGCTTCTACCTCTTGGTACAACTACAATAGCATTTTCGGTTGTTACTACAATAAAATTATCCAACCCAATTGTCGCGATAATTCTATTTTTATCATGCGAAAAAACGATCGTATTATGGGTATCTATATTTATTACTGTACCCTCTGAATAATTTCCATCCAAATCCTTCTCTTGATTATTAACCATATCGGCAACAACGTCCCAACTTCCAACGTCTGACCAACCAATATCAACTGGCAAAACAAGTAATTTAGAAGTTTTTTCCATAATTAAATTATCAACAGCAATATCTTCAAATTTAATAAACTCTCGGTCCAAAATTTTCATAAAATCTTTCTGATCTATATTATTCGAGATTTTTATCACACCCTCATAAATCTTAGGACTATATTTTTTAAGTTCACTCAAAAAATTTTTTGCTTGCCAAATAAAATACCCGGCATTCCAAAAAAAGTTACCCGAGGAAACATATTGTTTTGCTAATTCTAGGTTTGGTTTTTCAACAAAACGCTTAGTGCCATAAACAATATGACCAGAAGTTTTTATAAATTTATCTTTTTTTTCAATATAACCAAGGCCAGTATGAGGCTTAGTAGGAGTAATTCCAATGCATAAAATGTATTTGGAATTATTTTCTACAACATTAATTCCTGTTTTTATGGCTTTTATATATTTATCTGTATAAACAACCAGATGATCTGAGTGAACTGCTGTAATGATTGCTTTCGGGTCTTTTTTATAGATAAGAGCTGTGGCTAATGCAATGGCAGGGCCGGTATTTCTTTTAACAGGTTCCATTATATAATTCTCAAGTGGAATCTGTGGTAAATATTTTTTAATTAAATTAATATATTTATAATTTGAGGATATATAAATGTGATCATCATCTACTATTTTTTTAGCTCTGCCGTAAGCTTGCTCTATTAAGGTTTTTTCACCAATAATTTTCTGAAACTGTTTTGGTAAATTATCAGTTGAGCGAGGATACAATCTAGATCCTGACCCTCCTGCCATAATTAAAATATATTTATGTTTTGCTTCTTTTTTCATTTTAATTCAAAGATGACGTACAATAAGCGCATTTTTTTGCCTCGAGTGGAATCTCGCTAAGACACTCTGAACATTTTTTAGTTGTTGGGTCTAGGGGTTTTTCTTTACGAGTTTTTGAAATTAATGTATTGATAGGGGTGACGACAAAAAAATATACTGCTGCCGCTACAATCACAAAAGCAATTAACGCATTAATAAAATTTCCATACATAAAACTGCTTCCGTTTATCGTAAACGACAAACCAGAAAAATCAGGAGCCTTAAAAATAGCACTAATTAGTGGTGTTAAAATATCTTTAACTAAAGAATTCACAACCGTCCCAAAAGAGGCTCCAATCACAACCCCAACCGCTAAATCAACGACATTCCCCCTTAAAATAAACTGTTTAAATCCTTTTAACATAATATGTAAAATAAACTGCTAATATATCAATTATAGCGTAATAAAAAACGAAAGTCATTATTGATAATCCCCGTATCCCACATCCTTTAATCCCTTCTTAGCTTTACTGACGAATTTTCCAAAATCTTTACTTTTCTTTTTCTTCTGACTATCACTCATATCATAAAATTCAGCTTCTTTTTTGAGGTTTGTATAATTAGAATATTTTTCTTCATCAATAATTCCTTTTTCTTTAGCATCAAGCACTACACACCCAGGTTCATGAGTGTGAGTACAATCAACATACTTACACCTCTGCCCAAGTGATGTAATTTCCTCAAAATAATTATCAATCCCTTCTCCCACATCAGTAAGACCAACCTCTCGAATTCCAGGATTATCGATGACAATTCCACCGTTGTCCAAAAAATACATTTGTCTTCCAGTTGTCGTATGTTTACCCCTATTTGAATATGAACTGATACCACCAATTTTTATTCTTTCTTCACCAATTAATTTATTTATAAGGGAAGATTTACCCACCCCAGATGAACCAAGGAAACAATACGTTTTCCCTTTTTTTATATAATTTTTTAATTCATCAAATCCATTTTGATTTACCGTACTGGTCGTAATAATATCTACGTCAGGAAATCTATCTTTTAATTCATTTAATTTATTTTGTTTTTCTTTCTCCGATAATAGATCTATCTTATTCAAAATAATTGCTCCATTTACTCCCCCGTCTGCTAAAATCGCAAAATATCTTTCAAAACGATTTAAATTATAATCTCGATCAACAGATTCAATAACAAAACCCACATCAATATTTGTGGCAATAATTTGGACATCACTTTTTTCTCCTATTTTATTTTTATCTCCAAATCTTCTTTTAATTATTGTTTGTCTTGGTAAGATACTTTGAATAACGGCATGCTCACTATCAGCCGTGGCTATCAAAACCCAATCTCCCACGGCCGGATAATCTTCTCTATTTGTTGCCGTTAACATCTGTTTGCCTGTAACCTTGGCTAAAAATTCTCCGTCTAAATTCTTAACTTTATACGCTCCCTTGTATTCGGCAATTACCCTGGCAGGAGAAAAATCTCCAGTTTCGGTTTCATCTTCCTTCAATTCAAAAAATGAATTGAAGCCTAAATCCTCTAATTTTTTTATTTGTTCTATCATACATGATTATTTTTCTTGCGTTTAGCTTCATAAGCCCTAATTCCCTTTTCGTCAAAACCCAAATGATGTCCCACCTCATGACGAACAACATCAAAAACTGTTTCTTTAATTTTCTCAGGATCTCCTCCAGAAAGCGTTTCAATCGGTCGTTGAAAAATTGTAATCTTATCTGGTAAAACCCAAGAATATCCCGAGCCTCTACTCAGTTTTGACACCCCCTCATACAGGCCAAGTAATAATTGCCCTCTTTTAATTTTCATTTCGTTTGCTTTTTCTCTTCGAACTTCTGGCTCAACAAGAAAAACCACATTCTTCATAGCTTTTTTACCGGCGGGTGGCAATGCTTCAATTGCATCTCTCACTAATTGTTCAAATTCTTTTTCTCCCATACTAGGATTATACTATTTTCTTTTTTGTATTGCATAATTTTCTAATCACTATTTTCTAATCACTAGAAACTAGCTTACTAATCACTAGTCTAATACACTTCATTCTGGTAGCAACGTTCACAATAAATAATCTCTGGCCGATCTGGAGCATATGAAGTTTCAAATTCATTATTACAACCTTCTTTCATGCACTTTCGATGATATAATTTCATTGGATTTCTTTGAGCTAATCTTTCATAGTGTCTACAATTAGGGCAGAGCCTGGGTAAGGGTAAATTCATGCGTTTATAGAATTGAAATTCTGCTTCGATGATTTTAAAAGCCTCCGTGCATTGGTGATTACAATCTTTATGAGCACATTCAATCACTTTATCAATAATGTCTTCTGAGATATTTTTAATATCATCTGGGATATCGTTGGTATAAATGTCTATATTGTAATTACGTTCTTCTTTGTCTTTCCATTTGTAACCTTGTTCTAAGGCTTCCTCTTTAGTTAATGGATAGTATTCTTGTGCTATTGTCTCATTATAAGCAAATGGTGATAATTCGATTGGAAAGAATTCTCCGTATTTATATACTCTACCCTTACTATCTATATATGGCACATCGTTCATGTGTTTGATTATTTTGGGCATCAATTCTTCGTATTTTTCCTTGGTGTATTGTTTGTTGAGGATGCAGTAAGACTTTTTTCTTAACCCCTCACATCCAAATAAATTAGAACAATTGTGACATTCTTCACTATAATAAACATTCTGATTATCTAAATTTCTGAGACTAAAAGCCGTCCCAGACCCAGCAAAACCATGAGCAACTTCATATATAAGTTCTGCGTTAAATCCCTGAAAGGAAGTATCATAGCAATCTTTAGACTTATTTCTACAAAAAAATAGGTATTTAGAATCTTCTACTTCTCTTGAACTAAAACAAGAATAAGAATTTTTTGCTTCATATAAATCATCACCAGTAGAGTTAAGGGATTTATATATACGAGAATAACGATGAGGAATAGTTAAATTTAAACTGTTTAATTGTTTTAAAATTTTTAAATGAGAACTATAACTACTAACATTTAGATCTTCAGTTAATTTTTGATATTCATCTCTAGTATACTGTTTATTAAAAATACAATATTGTTTATTTACAAGATTGATACAACCAAAACAATTCATACAATTTCTACAATTTATTAAGTAAGAACTATCAACACAATCAATTGAATAAGAACTAAAAAACAATTTATTCGCTCTACTACATTCAAAAATATCATAACTAAATTCTAATTTTTCAGAAAAAGCAACATCAAAAGAATCTCGAGAATCAATTACCTGATTCCCAAAATAAACTCGCTCATTTAATTTGCCTCCGAAAAGCAAATAACAATCTTTGAAATCGAGTCCATAATTACAATAGTCACTATTAACAAAGTTGTCTCTATAAAGATTTTGCCTTGGGACTTTGTATTGAAGTGATCGGAATTGACTTAAAAATGGAATTGCAAAATCATATTCCTTACCATAATCAACTGGATTCCATTTATCAGAAAGCCAACATTCTCTACAGTAGATAGTAAAGACACTATCTGGATTATATAAACTTAAAGTAAACTGATTGCATTTCGCGCATTTTTGTCTATAAAAAACCCGATTATTTCTAAAAGCTAATCTTCTCTGAAATCTGCATTCTGGACAAAAAGTAGGTGGAGGAACTTTGATTTTTTCATAAAACAAAAAATCATCTGGCTCGATGTTGAAATTAATCTTACAATTTTGACAAGTTCGTGTTTCCATTTATTTTTTGACAGAAGTAATGGCTGATAGCTGTATTTAATTTAAAAAATCATTCAAAGCTTTTCCTGAAATATAAAAATCAAGGTATTGACCCGTCCCTTCTCCATTATAAGAAACGTGAATTTGTTCAGGTATATTATTTTTATAAAAAACTTCAACTTTTTCAGGTAAAACAGATCGGCTATAAATTTTTTCAAGAACTTTTGAATTCATTCCTGATAAATGAAACTCAGTAATTGGGTCATAATTTCTTGATTTTGCTAGATAAATAAAAAGTTTTATTTCATTTTTATACTTTTCCACTTCATCCACCCAGCCTTCTTTTGGATTTTCAATATTATCCGACTTAAGGGATAAACTCTTATCTCCTAATATGGAATTTAATTCTCGCCAGTTGGGCTCGGTAAAACCCTGAGCTCCTCTTATCTCTTTTTCTGTTTTATCAGATAATTCACTTAATGAAGTAATTTTTAAAGAATTCTTCAAAAATTGATAGAGCCTAACACTTAAATCCAAATCGCTAATTAATAATGATTTACTTGCTCCTTCTTTCCCCAAAGAATATTTTTCGCTCATATTTTAATTATATCTTTTTATATACTTTTTTCAAATTTCTTTTGTAATTCATTAAAGCTATTTTTATACCATCCTTTGTCTTTTTCATATAACCAGTATTCAAAATTTTCGGCGTCAGTTCCATCTCTTAAAACAACAGCTTTGTTCGATTCTATGTCTTTATTAAATAGATTATGACGGGAACCATGGACCCCTTGCTCAAACACACTCGTTTCTTCTCGGCCAACTATTACTGGAGCTCCAAAATGACTACTGTCTTTATTTGTTGGGTTATAAAAAAATCCTTCTTTAACAAATCCTATTTCTCCGTGATTACTTTTGGTTCTCGCCACAAGAGTAACCACACCCTTTTCATTGTTAGGATTAAGAATATATTTATTATATATTTCTTTTATTTTTGACGAATCCTCGGCATTTATTAATTCGAGTTCTTCAATAGAATAATCTGATTTTTTGCTAATTTGATTTAATATTTGGCGGTCATAGAAAGAACCAGTGGGCAAATTTAAAGATTTATTTTTAATGATAGAAAGAATTTCTGATATACCCGTAACTCTATAATATTTACCTTTTTCAATCGGTATTTCATTTAAATACTCAATACTGTTTCTTAATTTTTCTATTGAATCTTGAGTCTGCTGTATAGATGGAGGAATTTCATCAGATTTTTCTAAACCAAACTCGGACCTAATATTATTTATTTTACTCGTAGTATTGTTAATACTATTTTCTTTTTGAGATATTTGTCGATTTACCTTAGACAAAAAAGCAGAATTATCTCCTTTGAGAATATTTGTTTCTTGTTTGTGTTCAAAATTTTGCTCTTTTTTCTCAATCTGTTCAGGAATTAATTTTTGAGAGTTTTCTTGCTTTTCCATATTGTTATTTAACCATAAAACGAACAATATATAAAGAAACTGGTGTGTTCATAGAAAAAATATTGATTACTTAAATTGGGTCCTATACTCGCAGAACTTCGAACTTTATGTCTTAAAGAAATAGGATCCCCTATCTTTAAGACACTTAATTTTAAATTGGGAGGTATATGGGATTTGCACCCATGATAGCTCTTCCACAGAGAGCTGTGTTACTACTACACTAATACCTCCATAAATTTTTCTTCTACATCTTTATCGTGATGGACAAGAAAATGACAATTGTGACACAACCAAACTAAATTTGAGATAGAATTATTTTTTCTATCACGGTCAATATGGTGCACAGCTAATATCCTTGTATCGTCAGTTTTACAAACTTTGCAAACTTTTGCAATTTTATTCCTAGACATTACACTCCTGTATGAATGTAGCCCATTTTTATAATTTGCGTGTTTTACTCCAATAAAAACCGAATTGCGCCATTTTGCTTGGCAAGATTTATTACAAAAATAAGTTTTACTTTTTGAAACTCGTAAAGCTTTTTGTGTTTTATAAACTTCCTTACCACACGAATAACATTTAACCACTTCCCCAGTTCTACTACCAACTCGCATACACTTCTGTGAACAATATTTCGCATGCCCGTTCTTAAGGAAAAACGGTTTTGCATAAAATTCATTAGCACAAATTTTACATGAAACTATCGGCATATTGTTATTTTATCAAAATAACAATTCCATGTAAACTAGCCGTTTTCTGAATAGTTCCACAAACTCTAGTGCTAACCATTACACTATAGGCACCATGACGACTCTAAATAAAATTATTCGAGTGATTACATCTTTATACCAGAAAAACGCCTATAAATCTAGGGCAAGAAATATATAGTTATTATTTACAAATAAGACCTGTTGGTGGGTTAATAAGTTCTTTGTTTATACCTGTACTATCAATACAAAAATTATATTTAATCTCTCCTTTCTCTTTTGAGTAATCAGTTAGAATTGGAAATGTAAATGACCAAGCTTTTTGATTAGAATAACAATGTGCATTCTCATTTTCTTCTCCTAATATTTTTTTCATTAAGAGAGAAATCGAACTTATTTCTTCACTTGTTTTCTTTGCATGGCCCAAAGGAGAAAATAATGATCCTGAAACTGGATCCATACAACTTCCATTTAGATTTGAGCTCTTACCGTATGTGCCTTGTTTTTTATATAAACTTGAGGCTAATTTTCCAAAAGAAATAACATCATCTTTAATTCTTTTTTCCATAACCGTGTTAAAAAAATCAGTCATTAAAATAGAATTCTCTGGAATAACAATTTCATTTTCTTTATCAAAATCGAAATAAGTCGTCTTCCATTTAAAATTTATTTTATTATCTCCAATGCTTGCATCTTCAAATCCAATTATTTTGGATAACGGAATATCTGCCATAACACTATATTGATATATATTGTTATCATCTTTACCTACCCAAACATCAAAGGAGTTTATAGTGCTCGAACTTAAAATTAAATTCAAATTATCTTTCTCGTCTTTTGAAATATTGGAAATGAAATTATCTACAATTTTATCCAAAAGTTTTTTTAATAATTGCTTATCGACATTAATAGAATAATGGTAAGTATCAATGCCCTTAATATTTTCTTGTCCTTTCTCAATTATTTCATCGTCATTAATTAATAGGTTATATTCTCCTATAGTTTCACTGTTTATGTAGGAAGCAAGTCCGTTCGACAATATACTATAAGTATTTATTTTATTTAGCTTAGATTCAACCTCCGCATTAAACAGTCTTGGGATAAGGGTTATTTCTTTCTCATTGATTTTAATAAAATCTGATGAAGAATTATCTTCTTTCAACATCTGGTTAAAACTGGAAGCTGAAACAAAGAGATCCGAGCCATCATTTTTAATATTTGAAGTAATATAATCTTCTAAAACTGAACCCTTGGCGTTTATTAATGTATCCGAAATTGAATGATTGTCTTTTCTGTTAATCTTTCCGAGGATATTAATTATCAGAGTATCTTTATCTAAGGATTGGACTGCTTCCCCACTCAACAATCCGTAAGTAATATTTGAAAAAGAAGGAGAGGAAATCTCGATATTAGTTTCAGTCTTATATGCTTCTAAAGAAGATAAAGTCTTTGAATTACTTAATAACAAAACTTTTGGATCTTTTTTAATTAAAGAAAAATTAGTGTCACCATTGGCAAAAAACCAAATCATTCCCGCGGCTAATAAGAGAACTAAAATAAAGATAATCCATTTTAAGAATTTTTTCTTGTTTGGTTTAACTAACTCTGGGCTCTCTTGATTTACCAACAACAAATCACTCTTAAAAGATGAGAGCATGGCCCCTTGAGGCAAATTATTTACTAATGATTTTTTGGGAGGTTGATTATCAATATTTGAATTTTTTGTGTCTTGAATAGTTTTTTTCGGCACAGAAATAGAATCAAAAGAATTCAAAGGTTTTTTGGGTATAAGAGTTGGAATAAACTCTTCTTTTTTTTCAAAATTTTCTTGATTAGTTTTCTCTTGTTTTATTATGGGGTTTTCCAACTCAAGATTTGAAACTGAAACTTCATTTTTTTCTACCTGCTTAACTGGAACTGCCCGAGGAACCCAAACATTCGAAGGATTTGTATCTTTTTTCTCAATTATTTCTGGTTTCAATTCATCAGCTTTGGGTAATTCTGCTTTAAATATCTCTATTTCTTTATTTTGGGATTCAGATGAAATTATTTTTTCATTATTTTCTAAAGTCAAAAAACCTTCATCAATATCCGCTCTGTGCCAACCAGCTCCAAGAAGGTTGGAGATGATAGTATTTTTGGGCACATCTTTTGAAATTTGTTTGTTTATATAGGAAATTAACTCAGAAGTTATCATGCCTTTATTATACTATCTAATAAAATTTAAATAAAGTTTTATAAAATCTAAAACTCGTAAACAAATAATTTACGTCCAAGTTTGTATTTACTTCTATTTAAGTCTATCTCGGCACTTGGTCTTTTGTTTGTAAATTTAAAAGAAAGCGAGACTAACCTTGTCCCCGGTTTTAATTCCCTATCGAATTTAGGAAGTAAATCATCCATAACATTGGGATATAAATAGGTAAAGATATGAGTAGCGTTCGATAAATCTTGATCAAAAAAATTTTTTCTTAAAATTGTTACATTATTATTAATTTTTTTCCTATTAAGATAGTTTCCTGCTTTAGATAGTAAAAATGGAAATACTCCATTTTCAATCCCAATATATTTTGCATTCTTATTAAAATGAGTTAAATAAAACAACACCCTCCCATCGCCACAACCCAAATCATAAACAACGCTATCATCTTTGACCCCAAGTGCAATATTAATATCTTTTAAAACAGCATTTGAAGAAGTCACAAACGGGGCTCTATTTTTAAAATTTCCAATCGTCCATAAAATAAACAAAACAATTATTATCAGAAGTAGGATTAATAAAAAAACCTCAGACACATATAATAAAATATTTGGCATAATTTAATTATTATACTACATATTTGTTCTAATATATATTTTTTTATTTCTAAGGTGTGTAAAGTTTATTTTTTTAAAATAATATTGCAATAAAAAAATTACGCAAAATAAATTGCATAATTTTTAACTAATCTTTAAATATT
>CAZQOL010000004.1:0-12079 GCA_964595185.1 uncultured Candidatus Saccharibacteria bacterium
AACCCCCGACCATCTCCTTAAGAGGGAGCTGCTCTACCAGCTGAGCTAACAGGGCTATTTATTTTTTACTTATTAGCTAACTATTTTTACCATGTATTCTGTTATCCACCAAAACAGCATAACAGGACATCTGCCAACTAGCTGTAATTATTACAGAAAAAAAGTTTTTTGTAAATGTATTGAATATTATTTTATTCTGTTTGCAGACATTTAAATTCTTTAAACTGTGTTCTTGTTAGATCGATTAGGCTAAGAGAAACTTTTGTTTCTATTTGAGCTCCCACACCATTTTTTTTATACTCATCAACTTTCGAACAATTTTCTTTATTGGGAATATCTTTTGTGACTCGCCAATAAGTTAAGATACTACCCTCTAAATTAAGTTCTCCATGATAACTATCATTAAATACTTCTTTGTGTTTATCTATATCAAATATTCTAACCGTACGGCTAGTCCCTGTCCCTTCATCCACAATCAGAAAATTATCTTTTATATTTGAATAATATTGAGCGAAATTAATTGTATTTGAATTTTCTATTCTTGTTTTTTTAAGCTCAAAATCACCTTCTTCGGCCATATATTCACATTTAAACTCTTTTGCATTTTCCTTTTTATATTTAACCAATATATTCTCGCCGGGTTCATCAATTTCACCTCTTGTTACTACAAAATAATCTTGAAGGTCATAACAAGTATTACCATTCAAACTAAACTCACCTTTGTTCTCTTTCTTGTCTATTTCGACAACACTTTTATTTTGCTTATTAATAATACCCTTGCCCAGATAAAATAGAGCAAAAAGAATCCCTACCGCAATTATTACACCAATGACAATATTTAAAGTGTTATTTTTTGTTTCCACTTTTTCCACCTTCTCCGTCACTTTAACAACTACATTTTCTGGAGTCGTTTTAACTACAGGTTCTACTACGGGTTTTATATTATTTTCATTAAAATTATTCATAGATATATGATATTATTTTCTTAATTGTTTGACAAGAGCATGATTAATCTTTCCTAAAACACTCCAATCCTATAATAAAAATCACCCCTACAAATTATAGGGGTGATTTTTATTCAATGTGTGTTTGTCATAAATAATAATAATTCGAATTTATTTTTCCTCGCATCCGCAAGAGCAAGTTCCATCCATATTTTTATGATCATGTCCACATTTTGGGCATTTTTCTTCTTCTGTCATATAATCTTGAATTTAATTATTCTAATAAATGCGACCACTTAAATGGTATAAAAAAAATATCCTTATTACAAGGTTTACGATATAAATATTTATGCCCTAATTAAATAAGATTATAATGATCCTTATTTCCTCAATATTTTAATCAGTTCATCAATCAATTTTTTTATTGATTCATCATCATAAAGTGAAAGAGTAAAAACAGACAAGGGTTTCTTTTCTCTACCCGAGGCAGATCTGCCTAGGGCAGAAAATTCTTTTTTAATTTTTTCAATTTTTTTAGAATCATTAATAAGATCAGTTTTGGTTAAAATGATGACTTCGTCTTTCTCTAGTAGAGTTTTATCGTATGCCCCTAATTCCTCCCTAATAATCTTATAGTTTCTAATTATATCTTTTTCATTCCCTGCCCCGTTGGAAGTCGAAGACTTTCCTATGGGGTCGAGTGAAACAAGATGAACTAACATTCTCGTTCTTTTAATGTGTTTTAAAAATTTAATACCTAAACCTTTGCCAGCTGAGGCTCCTTCTATCAGCCCTGGAATATCTGCCAAAGTATAGCCAAAAAAATCTCCAAGATTTGGATCTAGGGTTGTAAATTGATAGCTTCCAATTTTAGCACTCGCATTTGTTATTGCATTTAGTAATGACGATTTTCCCGCATTTGGTAAACCAATTAATCCAACGTCAGCAAAAAGCTCAAGTTCAATTTTAAAATTTCCCTGTTCGCCGACTTTACCCTTTGTCGCTTTTGTTGGAGTAGTATTAATTGATGTTTTAAATTGCTCATTACCATAGCCTCCTGGGCCACCCTTCAGCAATAATTCTTTTTGCCCGACTATATCAAGTGACACAGAACCTCCGCTTTCAACATTTGTAATTACGGAACCAACCGGGAATTCAATAATTAAATCTTTTCCATCTTTGCCATGTTTTGATCCACCCGCTCCTTCTTCTCCATCATTACCAACAAATTGTTTTTTATGTTTATATTTAGAAAGTAAATTAATGTCATTTACAGCAACAGCATAGATATCTCCACCCTTTCCCCCATCTCCGCCATTTGGACCTCCTTTATCAATAAATTTCTCCCGGCGCCAGCGAACAACCCCGTCTCCTCCACGGCCAGCTTTAGCAAAAAATTTTATTTCATCTATAAACATATACCTCCAACTTACGCTAATAATGCCTTTTCAGCAAGTTTTATTGCTCCTTCTTTTGAACCTGCTGTTAGAAAAAAACCACTTGCATGACAAAATTGTGCGTCAAATACACCAGTTACTTCTTTTAAGTTACCACTGCTCTCCATTTGACCTCTCCATGATTCTGGAAAAAGTTTCCGGCTTTCGATTGTATCGATTGATTTTCGAACAGCCTCTGTCTTCCACCCCATCAACTTGTTTCCCCTATAAGATGGGTAAATAAAATATATCGGCTCGGTAAATTTACACAAAGTTTCCTGTATTAAATAACGAGGCAAGTTAAAATCTAGAACGATGATACTTTTATTTTCTGTTTTTTTATAAGCTTCTAAAATAATCTTTTGCCCTTCTACATCATCTTTAGAGACACTTATTTCTCTTTTCAATAATTTTATAACTTTTTTTACTTGATTCGAAAAAATAGAATCTATATTAGTATTATTTTCTTTCCATGTAGGAGATTCCGATAAAAATATTGAATTGACAGAATAAGGGTGTATCCCCTCAAAGATAGGTTTTGATATATCTATTCCGCTATCATTTGCATCGATAGGCATAACGATTCTTTTGTCTATATTATTTGCCACCTCAATACTCCCACAAATCTTTTCACCATATTTTTTCCAAATAAGCCCAAAGGAAGAATACGGGATACCATTGTCTCTAGCCCCTGCTCCGCCCTTTTGATGATGATCAAATTTATTCCTCTCTGGATCATTCTCTCCTCCAACATCATAAACATAATCCCCAGTTGCAATAATTTTCGGATCACGCGTACGAATAATTTTAATATTTCCATTATTTAAAATTGACAGGGTCGCTGTTGCGAATAAATCATCAGCATGAAATGACCCATTATGAGTTACACATATTTTCTTTTTTTTAAAAATTGACATTATTTATTTTATATTAATCTTATTAATCCTCTATCTCATTTGAATACTCATCTGTATTAAATAACTCAACAATAACAGCGATTATTTTTTCAGCTATAAAAAATAAAATAAAAAAGATGAGGATAATACCGATAAATTTACGAACGTCACGACTTATAGACAGTGCAGTATAACTAAAGAAATAGCCAATAGCAAGAACTCCTGTTGACCATAAGGCAAGAGATAAAGATTCTGCTTTAATATAAATTTTCAATGGAATTTTTTTATACCCAGAAAATAAGACAGTAAACCAACCGATGCCGAGGATAAAAAATCGTGAAATAAATATTGACCAAAATGGCTTATCTTTGAATCGGGGTAAAAAATAAGAGATTCTTCGTTCGATTTTATGCATAAATGGCTTGTGAGAATGATATTTATTTAACAAAAATCCTAAAGAATATCCAAGGAGTGATTTCATTGCTCCTCCTAAAACGACTGCCGCAAAGGCAATAAAAATATTTATAGAACCAAGATGTGAAAAAATTCCAGCAAATATAACAACAATCTCGCCTTCAATAATTACTCCTAATAAAATTATTAGGTAAACAATAATTGCATGAACCTCGACAAAATGCCGTATTGCTGTGATTGAAATATGCTCCATAATTAATTATAAATCAAAATGAAATACTTTCTTAAGTACCCAATTGATTATGGAAACAAGTAACGCTCCAACAAAAGCTGCATAGAAGGTTGTAACATTAAATCCTTCAATTAAAACTCCGAGATACCAAAAAAGAATTCCGTTGATAACAAGAGAAAACAATCCGAGTGTAATAATGTTTATCGGTAGTGTTAGAATATTTACTACTGGCTTAATAATCATATTAAACAAAGTAAGACATGCTCCAACAATAAGAACTGTCCATATAGGGTCAACGGTTATCCCAGAAATAATTTTAGAAGTAACAAACACTGCAATCGATAAAATAATCCAATGTAAAATAATTTTCATATAGTTTTATTAAATAAATAATTTATCAACAACTTCTTTCACCAAACTCCCATCAGCCTTGCCTTTCAAATCTTTCATAACCGAGGCCATAAACATTCCTTTCTTTGCTAAGTCAACAACTCCAAATTCAGATATTTTATTTTTTACAACTTTTACAATTTCTTCTTCTGTCATTAATTTAGGTAAAAATTCTTCAATGATTGCTAGTTGAGCTTTTTCAACTTCAACTAAATCCATCCGATTACCTTTTGTAAATTGTTCAATTGAATCTTTTCTCTGTTTGGAAGCTCGAGTAATAACCTTTATAACTTCCTCGTCTCCCAACATTTCTTGTGGCGTTTTACCTGTCGCAACCAATTCATTTGTAAAAGCTGTAACCAGTCCACGCATAACTTCAAGGCGAACACTGTCACGAGCCAACATGGCAACTTTAATTTAATTTTAAATTTGTTCATGTAACATATTCATTATTGTATCAAATTTATGGTAAAATACAATTCATGAAACAAATTATATTTTTAGACACAGAAACCACTGGGAACGAACCAAAAAAGGACTTTCTTTGTCAGTTGGCTTATAAAACAAGTACAGAGACTTTTTGTGAATTGTACAAACCACCGATTCCTATCCCCCCTGAAGCAAGTGCTATTACTCATATTACAAATAGACATGTTGCAGACAAACCGGCATTTAAGGAAAGCAAAGAATATCAAAAAATAAAATTGTTTCTGGAAGATAAAAATTCTGTCATGGTTGCTCACAACAACAAATTTGATTATGAAATACTCCGAAATGAAGATATCACTCCTGCTAATACTATCTGTACTCTTCGCGTCGCTCGAGCCCTTGATAAAAATAATGTCATACCACAATACCGTCTACAATACCTAAGGTATTATTTGGATATTGATATTGAGGCCGAGGCTCATGATGCTCTGGGTGATGTTTTAGTTTTGGAAAAACTTTACGAACGATTACTTGATAAAATTATGAAGGAGGACAATGTCAACGAAGAAAAAGCCATAGAAAAAATGATTGCAATTTCAAGCCGACCATCACTCATGAATATGTTTAATTTTGGAAAATATAATGGTAAAACAGTAGAAGAGGTAGCAAAAATTGACCGTGGCTATTTAGACTGGATGCTCAATCAAAAAGAACAGACAAATTCCGAAACTGAAGAAGACTGGATATATACATTAAAATATTATTTAGGAAAATTAGTTTAAAAAAATGATTATCGAAAGAGATCATATATAAAATTTTTTCGCTTATCCCTCTCCGTCCTTCGAACTCCGGCAGGCCCACACCTACTCAAAAATTTTACATATGACCTCTTTTTCTTTTTATGCTAAAATAGACTTATGGAAATCATAACTATCATTTTTCTTGGAATACTCATTGCCCTTGTTATAGGTCTTTTTTTCTTTTTAAAAAAGAAACCAGAAGAAAAGACAGATAACTCGGTTCAACTCTTACTTAATCAAATTAATGAATTATCTCGCAATATAGATAGTAAACTTGGCGAATCACAAAAAGAAATCAATCAATCGATGCGTTTCCAATCAACCGAAACCTCTCGCATCATCGCTGATATTACTGAAAAAATTACACGATTAGACGAGACGAACAAGCAGGTTGTCTCTTTCGCTGACCAATTAAAAAATTTACAAGATATATTAAAAAATCCAAAACAGCGAGGAGTACTTGGAGAGTATTATCTTGAAACATTATTAAAAAATGTCATGCCACCAGGTTCATATCAAATGCAGTATCCATTCCCTGATGGCACCATTGTTGATGCCGCAGTTTTCGTCAAAGATAAAGTTATCCCTATTGATTCTAAATTCTCACTTGAAAATTATAATCGAATGATAGAAGAGAAAGAACCGATGAGAAAAAAAGACCTGGCCAAAATTTTTGAAAACGATTTAAAAAACAGAATTGTCGAAACTTCAAAATATATCCAACCAAAAGAAAATACCATGGATTTTGCTTTCATGTTTATTCCACATGAAGCTATTTATTACGATCTTTTAGTTGGAACAGTGGGAACTGGTGAAGACCCAGAAAATCTTATTCAGCGTGCAGCCAATAAGTATAAAGTTATCATTGTTTCCCCCACTTCATTTCTGGCCTACCTGCAGACAGTTCTCCAAGGGTTAAAAGCTATGCAAATAGAAGAAGGAGCCAAAGATATTATAAAACGAGTTGGCGAATTAGGAAATCATCTACAATCATATGAAGAAGTCCATCAGAAGCTCGGCAAGTCAATCGAAACTGTCGTCAATCATTTTAATAAATCAAACCATGAATTTAGAAAAATCGACAAAGACATAACCCGCATCACTGGGGAGACAATGACGATTGAAAATTTAGTAATTGAAAAGCCTCAAGAAGAAATCTAACTTCTAACATCGATGGCGTGAGCAATATCCTTGTCCTCCACCGTAATTATAACTATATCCATAATTATATGGTGAGCTGTTATAGTATGAACTATAGTAACCATTATTCCAGTTAGGTGAACTATTATAGTAGCCACTATAATTATTTGGTGAGTAATTGTAATAGGAATTATTATACCCATAACTATATGGCGAACTATTATAGTATGAGCTGTTGTAACCACTATAGTTATAGTTATTTACATAACCATTGCCTGGTTGGTAACCATAATCATAGTTATCATAATTGTTATAATTATAATAACTGCCATAATTCCCATAATTATTGTAATTACCAAAATTACCAAAATTTTGAGAATAATTACTACAAGAATAACCGTAGCACGCTTGGGCTTTTGCAGGATTTGAAAAACCAAAAATTACTAATAATAATATAAATATTGATGATAAAATTAATATATTCTTCATACTAAATATAGTATATTTTTGACCTGTTTTGTCAATAAAATATAAGCTCTTATTTATCAAGCTTTTTATACAAAGTTCCAGTGATTATTAGAATAATAATTCCAATAAAAAGCATGGCCAGGGGTTGATTTTTAAACAAATCAATCTCTAATAATAAATCTTTAATTCCTTGACTTACCATTGTCGCTCCAAAAATCACCAGAAGTGCAAACGAAAGCGGATAACGAGAAAAAACAGGCTTACCTTTTTGATTAAACAAATCATTTAACTTAGCAGTTAACTCTTCAACTTTTTTTAATAAATCAATTTGATATTTGTCCATATTAATTATTTTTTCTAATTATAAGTTCTTCTTCTGGATTATCTTTTTTTAAATTATCCACAATAAGACCAGCGACATAATCTGGATCCATGTATTCATTATAATTTTCTGGTTTTCTTTCATCAAAGAGGTTTGTCCTCATTCCTCCTGGAAAAATCGAAATCAATCTAATATTTTTTCCATCTATTTCTTTCCGAAGTGATTCAGTAAATCCTTTGGCCGCAAACTTGCTAGCACAATAAGCTGTTTCATTTATTTTTCCTTCTAAGGCACTGGTTGATAAAATATTTATTATAAATCCAAAACCTTGTCCTCTCATTTGGGCAAGGGCCACCTTAGATCCATAAACTGTTCCAAATAAATTTACTTCAATTAAATCGTGGGCTCTCTCCCAATCAACTGCTTCAATTGGAATGTGGGGCAACCACAATCCTGCATTGTTGATCCAAATATCTACTTGCCCAAATTTTTCTTTCGCTACTTCAAGTAAATGATTCATATCCTCCTCTTTTGTCACATCCGCCACCACGCCGAAAATTCCCTCCTTTACAATTTCATTTATTTCATCACCACTTCGAGAACATACGACAACCTTGGCATCATTTTTTAAAAATGACCGAGCCATCGCCCTTCCTAAGCCTTTTGTTCCTCCGGTAATAACTACCACTTTATTTTTTAATTCCATATAATATATATTATAGCAAATTTCCGACAGTTGAAAAATAACCGTTTATAAGGTATTCTAGTAGTAGTTCAATATTTGGGGATCGTCTAATGGTAGGACAGCGGCCTTTGAAGCCGTTAATTGGGGTTCGAATGCCTGTCCCCAAGCAAAACAATCATATTACTTATCAGTAACTAAATTTCTACCTTCGTAGCATTCACTACCAGACGTTTATCGTGAGTACGTAATTCCGATATCCAATTACCCGTGCAGGTAATTAATTTTAAATATGAATTATCAGATTGTTCAAACACTTCACTAGCAGAAGCATTATAATCATAAATAGAAGTAGAAGTAACCACAAAATGAATTTTTGTACCTTTTTCTATCTCTACATAAATATCATCACCAGTTTGAATATTTTCTAAATTACCAAACACAGCGTTAAAACCAAATCCATTATTAACATGTCCTGCAATAACGGCACTACCCGTCTCACCAGGAAGTGGACCATATTTATACAACCCTACGTCAAAAAAATTATTTGGTGTGGACATATTCCCTTTATTTGTTATCCCAACATCTTGTATTTTTGCATCAATATCTAGAATCGGAATCGTTAACCGCCGACTAAATGTTTCTATCTTTTTTGTATCAGCCTGATTAGACACAATTGATGTGAGTTGAGTTCTGCTTATAAATTTATCTTCAATATTATCAGGAAGAGAAATTTCATCTGTTGGAGCAAAATATATTTTTCGAGCAATAAATACTCCTAAAATTCCTATTATTAATAGAAAAAGAATTAAGATGATAATTTTATTTTTATTTTTCCTCATACAGGAAAGACGGATACAAATGCATCCGCCTCAAATACCTAATATTAAGCTTTTTTTGTTCGAAGACTAGCATAAGTGATTCCACCTATGGCAAGAAATCCTAACATCGCAAGAACCATATTCATTACACTTAGACCCAAGACTCCTGTGGTGGGTAAACCTGGAGTAACAAACGGTGACACATATAATGTGGCAGACTGTGTTCCATTACAAGGAGCAGATGTTGCTGTACTATATCCGTATACCGAAGTACATCCTCCAAGATAAACCATCGCTTCAGTTGTTCCACTACAAGCAGTACCATTTGTAATACTATATCCAAGTGGATTCACACAACCTGCAATTAATGAAGTAGCGCTAGATGTCCCGTTACAAGGCCTTCCATCAACAATGCTGTATCCAATGGCAGAAGAACATCCAGTTGGAAATACTTCTGCGGCTTGTACCTTATATGTGATGTAACCAGATATAGTTACTATAAATGCAAACACAAATACAAAGGAAATTATTTTTTTAATCATAAAATTATTTATATACTTTAATTTTAATAAATTGTAAAAGAAGTATAAATCTAACAAGACGACCAGTTTGTTTTGAATAAGTAAATTTTAATTAAAATCTTATTTTTGTATAAAATCAAATAATTAAAAAAATCTACAAAGATACTCTTCTTCTATCTAGATGCCGTTCGAGTACCAAAGTCATTACAAAAAATTTAATTCATCGTACTATCTTTTCATCATTTAGTACGACTTGTATATTTTTTTTATTTTTTGAAGTCCCCGATGCAACTGAACAGCAATAGTATTTTTTGATTTCTTTGTAATTAAAGCAATTTCTTTAATTGATAAATCCTCAACATAGCGCATATGCATTACTCTTTGGTATTTTTCGGGCAAAAGTTTTATCAACAAAATAGCCACTTTCCCGTCAAAATTATTAATGATAAATTCTGAATCATCAATCTTTGGTTCAAATCCTTTTTGAATTAAAGCGTCCAGTGAAACTGTTTTGTGTTTTCTATATTGATCTATAATTAAATCGTTGAGAATATGATAAAGAAAGGCTCTCATTATTTCAATTTTTCCTCCATTAACAATATATTTCCAAGTTTTTAAAAATGTATCTTGAACAAGATCTTTACTCTGATTATGATTATTGAGTTTGTAATATGCATACGAAGAAAGTCCCTTACCATACACATTGTGGACAATGGTAAATAATCCCCTTTCTTTTTCTTGTTGTTTTTTTGTAAGCATAAATACATGTTTAATTAACCTATATATGCCGTAAGTAATGACTATTTATTACAAAGCTATATAGAGTCCTATATTTAAAGACCAAAACAACATAATGAATATATCGGTGGTCTTTTTTATATTCATTTACACCTTCGGGATTTGAAAAATATTAAGGTGTTTTATTGAGGAAGAAAAGTAATACACACTAAGTGTATCATCTTTTGCAATAATTTGATATCTGCAACGGCATTACTAGAATGGGAACAGATATAAACAACAATTCAAAAGCTAAAATTAAAATAGACAATACTTTTATTGAAAATTATTGGGATAGAAGCTGGACATATATTAAAACAGTCGCTGATGTAGTCCGTGAGCCTGTTTTAATTCTTGATAAAGATTTCTGTGTAATGTCAGCGAATGATCCTTTCTATCAAACTTTTCAAGTTAAACAAAAAGACACTGAGGGTAAAATTGTATATGACCTGGGAAATGGCCAGTGGGATATCCCCGCCTTAAAAAAACTTCTAGAGGATATTTTACCCAAACATACTTTCTTTAAGGGCTTTGAAGTTACTCACGAATTTCCTCTAATAGGAAGGAAAGTAATGATATTAAACGCTCGTCAAATTTATATTCAAAATGAATCTACCGACCATCAACCTATTATCTTACTTGCCATGGAAGATATTACAGAAATGATGGATGTAGCCGAGATGCTTGCTCGACATACAAAAGAATTTGAAATAAAAATGGCTGACAGAGCAGAAAGATTGGAAGCAGTCACGAGAGAATTAGAAAGGAAAATTGATGAGATCAAGAACAATTCCTAAAAAATTATTAATAAGGACAAGTATTTAATTTTATGGAAAAAAATAAAGTGTGGTGTGCGTGCGGTGGTTTAATGGAAGATAATGAAGGAAGTACAATTAAATGTGATGAGTGTAATTCTATAGTTGAAGTAGACAAAAAAGCAACTGAACAAAGAGAAAATTGAGGTTAGTGTGTTTTTTAATACATACTTTTAAAAAACAAAAAAATTATAAAAATAATGACTGGAGCCCAGATTGGCCAGAACATAGCAACCAACATATTAAATTCTTCTTTTTTTTCATCTTTTGGGTCCATACCTGTTTAGATTATAATTTTACTACACTTACAACTAAATAGAGCCTAGTCATACGAGCAAAAGATTGTTATAATATAAAAATGAACACAACTTCAACTGAAAAATATTTTTTGTTTGTATTATTATTGATTACGATTGTTTTAACTCTATTAATCCTTTCCCCCTTCTTAACAATGTTTATTTTGGCAGCAGCTTTTGCTGTAGTCCTAAGTCCTGCTTATAGATGGATTAAAAAACATTTAGTTGGAAATATTGCTTGGTTAGCTTCAATCTTAACTGTGATCCTCTTTTTGTTATTTCTATGTATTCCCTTATTTTTTATTGGCAAAGAAATATTCTCTCAAACACAAGATATGTATTACAATGTTATAAGCTCTGGTGACTCAAATCATTTCATTGAATCAGCAAATTTATCTATCAATCGATGGTTGCCAGATGGTTTTAATGTTGACATCAATTCAAAAATAACGGAAGCGATATCCTCTTTTTCAAATAATTTAGCTCAATTTTTTACTTCCACAATTAATTCCATCTTAATGTTTGCTCTCATGGTTTTCACCCTTTTCTATTTATTAAAAGATGGTCAAAAATGGGAAAGAAGTTTGGTTAAAATACTTCCACTGTCTGATGAAAAAATAGATTTTATTATTGATGATTTGAAAAAATCTATTAACAGAATATTTAAAGGTTCATTTATTATTGCAATTGCCCAAG
>CAZQOL010000004.1:12089-17622 GCA_964595185.1 uncultured Candidatus Saccharibacteria bacterium
TGGGCCGTGGTTGCAGGAATTGCCTCATTTGTTCCTACAGTTGGAACTTCAATCGTAGCAATTCCCGCAATCTTATTTTTATTCTTTACAGGTATGGAATTACAAGCCTTAGGACTTTTGATTTGGTCAGTTCTTTTAATCGGAACAATCGACAACATTCTAAATCCTTATATCATTTCAAAAGATACTTCTATCCCCTCTCTACTTGTTTTACTTTCAATCCTTGGAGCAATATCTTTAATCGGTCCGCTTGGCATTCTTATCGGTCCGCTTGTTCTTAGCTTGCTATATAGTCTAGTTTCTATCTATAAAAAAGAATTACAAAATTAAACAGACATCCCGGCAATATAGCCAGTCGTCCAACATATCTGTAGAGAATATCCACCTGAATTTCTATTCAGATGAAGCAAATCTCCGGTGACATATAAATTCGGAATTTTTTTCGAACGCATAGTCTTCATATCAATTTCAGAAAGGATAACTCCTCCATCAGAAACTACAGACCTGTCATAGCCCATTAAATCTTCAACTGACATCGGTAAGGCTTTAAGTAAATCGACAATTTTTCTTCTGTCTTCTTTTTTTACACTATGAACCTTTGTATCCAAATCAATAAAATCAACTATCTCAAGAAAAGCTTTTGTCATTCCCTCCGGAACAATTTCTTTCATAATTGTTTTTAACATTTTATTTTTATTCAAATCGAAAACTTTAATAATTTTCTTCTCGAGATCCCCAATATTTGTATCAGGATAAAGGTCAATATTGGCCATGACGATACCTTTATCAAGAAGTGTTTTAATATTTTTTGCACTATTTAATATTAGTGGTCCAGATAAACCAAAATGTGTAAATAATATTTTCCCAGTTTTTGAAAATTGTTTTTTCCCATCTAGATAAAATGTTATTTTCATGAATGACAAAGAGACTCCTGCCAGGTCCTTAACCCAACTATCACCAATCATAATGGGAACAATATTAGGGGTTGGGTCAATAACAGTATGCCCAATTTCTTTTAGAAATGAATAACCATCGCCAGTTGACCCAGTCTCGGGATGTGATAATCCGCCAGTTGAAAGAATAAATGATTTAGCATAAAACTGCCCTTGATTTGTATCTATACTTACTATTTTTTTACTTGCTCCGTCAGGAGTGTTCTTTCCTTTGGTGTCATCATAAATTAATTTTTTAACAGTTCAATTTGTTTTAATCGCGACGTCATTTTTTGTTAACTCCTTGTTTAATAAATTAAAAACATCAAGCGCTTTTTCAGTCGCCGGAAAAACTCGATTACGGGCCTGAGTGACAAGTGGCAAACCCCGTGATTCGAAAAAATTGAAAGTGTCTTTAACCCCGAAAATAGAAAATGGTGAATATAGATATGGGGCTCCTTCTCCATAAATCTTAAGCAATTTATGGATGTCTGGTTCATTGTTTGTAATATTACATCTTCCCCCTCCCGTGATCTTCAATTTTTCACCCAAATTTTTATTTTTATCAACAATTAAAACTGATAGACGACGAGCTGAAGCCACCGCTCCGGCCATCAAGCCAGATGAACCACCTCCAATAATGATCACATCCCAAATTTTACCCTGTCTGATCATTACTTTATTTGAAGGGATATTATTCTTTTTCAGCATTTAGAATTTTAATTAAAGCTAACTCAAGAGGTAATTCACTTATGACAGCACCGCGCAGAGACTGATATACTTCAAGTAAAATAGAAAGCGTTCCAGATGAAATATTCTTTGGTTTTGTGGAGATAAGATTCAATAAATAATTCAAATCTCGTTCACTAAGAATATTTTCTATCGACTTTTTTGTACTTGGCACATAACGAAGCATTAAAGCGTACCTTAGTTTATATAAAATCATTTTTAGAAAAACTGTCATTTCAATATTTTGCTTAACTGCTTTATCGATTGATGAAAAACCTTTATCGATATCATCTGTCGCTATTGCCTCCAAAAAACTATCCACAATTATTGTATTTGGGGCTCCTGTTATTTCTTCGATTTCAATAATATTTATAACTTTATCATTTGAAAAAGAAATTACTTTCTGCAAGATTCCAAGAGCATCCCGAAAAGCTCCATCAGCTAAAAGAGCAATAAGTTCAGATCCACCTTTTTCAAGTTCATATCCTTCTTTCTTTGCAAAACTAGAAATAAACTTTGATAAGACAATATCAGTAGGCTTTTTAAAAATGAAACTCTGGCAACGAGAGACAATCGTTTCTGGTACTTTCTCAATTTCAGTCGTGGCTAAGATAAAAATTACATGTTCAGGTGGTTCTTCAATCGTCTTTAATAGTGCATTCCATGCTTCTTTGGTGAACATGTGAACCTCGTCTAAAATATAAATTTTATATTTGGAATCAAATGGTAATGTTCTTACATTTTCATTTATATCTCTGATATCATCTATCCCTCGATTCGAGGCTGCATCCATTTCATATATATCATTAACTGATGTTTTTAATTCTCTGGCAATAATTCTAGCCACAGTTGTCTTACCAATCCCTCTTGGACCACAAAGCAAATAGGCATGGGCAATCTTGCCCGACTTTAAACTTCCTGAAATAGCTTTAACCACATGGTCTTGCCCGACAACCTCTTCAAAAGTCTCGGGGCGATATTTTCTATATAATGCAATATTCGAGTCAGTCATAAGATTGATTATACCCCGTAAAGAAATTTTTATCAAAATTTACCACGAGGCAAGCCAAATTAATGATTTTTGAGAAAATTCTTAATTATAGCTTCAACTTCCTGCCCATTTTTTGTTTCCATCAATTCGACTCTCAATTCTTTAGCCCCATCAAAACCATTCACATAAGCTTTATAATGTTTTTTCATTTTGGAAAAATTTCTTTTATCTAAAATCTTCTCAAATAATTTCGTATGCTCAACCATGACTTTTAATTTTTCTTGTGTTGTGACCTGTCCTTCGCTACCGCTCGGGACGTTTTTGTTTTTAGAAGAAAACAAAAACGGATTACCAAATATTCCTCTGCCTATCATTATTCCATCACACCCTGTCATTTTTGCTTTCATCCTCCCATCTTCTAAATCAACAACATCGCCATTACCAATTATTTTAGTTTTTACTTTCATTTCATCTCTAATCTCAACTACTCTTTTTACATTTTCCCATTGGGCAGGCACCTTAGACATTTCCTTGCGAGTTCGAGCGTGAATAGTTAAAGCATCAATATTGCATGATAATAAAAATGGAATCCAAGTTTCAATTTGATTTTGATTATAGCCAATTCGAGTTTTAACGGACACTGCAATATTTCCTGCCCGTCCTTTGGCGTGGTTTTTCTTCGCGTCTATTATTCCATCTTTAACAGCCTGTATAATTTCCCTTGCTTTTTCCATGTCTTTGATCATGGCAGCACCGGAACCTTGTTTTTCAACTGATTTATCTGGACAACCCATGTTTATATCAATACCGTCAAAACCAAGCAAGGCCACATAGCATGAAGCTTCACGCATTTTCTTTGGATTTGAAGAAAATAGTTGGACGATAATTGGTTTTTCTTTTTTTGTAAAAATTAAATTATCTTTCAATGCTTCACGCCCCGGACTTACAAGCCCATCAGCTGAGACAAACTCAGTCCAAAAAATATCTGGGCCACCACCTGCTTCGCCATGACGCGAGTATTTACAAATAATTTGCCGAAAAGCCGCATCGGTTACATCCGCCATTGGAGCCAAACAAAAAAATGGTTTATTTAATTTTTCAAAAATATTTTTCATAATAGATTAAGCGAAGACGAATGTTAAAAATTTACAAATAGGTGTGGGCGTGCGCTGAGGCGAAGCCTAGGTAGGGATAAATGAGTAAATTTTTAACATTCGTCGTAGCTTCTTTTATTGTTGGAATTTATACAAAACTTTATTTTTAAAACGGAGGTCTATGTATAAAAGTGTATTATACTTAGAATTTATCTCATCAGCAAATTCTTTCTTTTGCATTGCAAGTGAAAAATTATCCTGTAAAACTTCTAAGTCGGCATCATTTTTGAATAAAATTTTAGGCATTGTGCTATTCTCTTGATGCTCTAAATATAATGAGTTCGTTCCATCTTCACCTAAAGATATATAAATGGGCTTTAATCCTAAGTTTTCAATATTATCAATAAATCTTGTAATTTGGTGGAAATCTTCTACACTAATCATCTGCTTGCCAAGTGGATTTGTCTCATCACTTAATTTAACATAATATTTAAAATATATATTTCCAGAAAAATATGGCGCACGATCAAAAATTAGACCATCGTTATTAATAAAATAACAATTTTCACCTACATCTTTTTTCAGAAGTGGAACATCAGCCCCACAATAAAGAAAAGCCCCAACTCTTTCAGTAATTTTTATATGTAAAGTTTTAAAATTATCTCTGCCGATAGAAAGAGATTCAATTCTTGGAAAATTTAATAATAAATTTTTATATACTCTCTTCTCGGGATAAATTAAACTATTACTACGCGAAAAAAGATAAATATAACGACCTGAAATATTTTTAAAAATTTCATCTTCTATTTCTTCTTCATCAATTATATGATTCCCTTCAACCGTAATATTATCTATCCACATTTTTTTATTTGCAGATAAAAAAGAAAGGGCGGTAATTACTAAAAAAAATAAAATAACAAAAACAACAATTGTCCGAATTTTTCGAATCCGGCGTTTCCGTCTAATTTCTACTATCCTTGGAGATGTTGGAATATCTCTCATATTTTACTCATGAAATAATATCTTTACCTAAGTATTTTTGCAAAACTTCTGGGATTTTAATCGTGCCATCGGCTTGTTGATAGTTTTCCATAACTGCAATTAATGTTCTTCCAATTGCAACAACTGTTGCATCGTTCATATGTACAGGTTCAATTTTACCATCACTCCTTCGGACTCTCGTATTCAAACGACGGGCTTGAAAACCTCCTGTATAATCTGAACTATGTGTTTCCCGATATTTATTTTGCCCAGGCATCCATGTTTCGATATCAATTTGTCTTGTATCTGGGAAACCCATGTCTCCGGTACAAACAGAAACAATTTGATATGGTAATTTCAATGTCTGTAAAATATGTTCTTGAATGGCTACAAGAAAATTTTGTTCTTGCATAGAATTTTCTGGGAGTGAGAATACCTCCATCTCTAATTTATCAAATTGATGTTGGCGTAAAATTCCAGCCGTATCTTTCCCCGCCGATCCGGCTTCACGTCTAAATGCTGTCGAATAACCTGCATAACGAATTGGTAATTCATTTTCCTCAAAAATTTTATTCATATGCATTGAACCTAGAGTATGTTCGGCGCTCCCAATAAGCATCAGATCATCGTTAGGAAAAAGATAATGCTCTTCAGGTGTCATATATCTTGCCATTTTTACTTGGACAAGTGGCCTAACAAAAACCGGAGGTAAAATTGGCATAAATTTTGAAACGTTTATTGAAATATTTGAATCATTAGCAATTTTCTTTAATATTTCCTCGTTTGTCAAAATATCCCAACACATT
>CAZQOL010000004.1:17632-24166 GCA_964595185.1 uncultured Candidatus Saccharibacteria bacterium
AACTAAATCTCCTTTCAAGTATGCAAAACGTGATGAAGCGACTTCTCCCGCGGTTTCTGTATCAATAATTCCAAGGGCTTTCCCTAATTCAAAATGTTCTTTTGGTGTAAAAGAAAATTCTGGCTTTTCTCCCCACTGACGAATCACGATATTTCCAGAATCATCAGGACCTACAGGAGTATCAACAGAGGGAATATTTGGTATCTTTAACATAATTGATTGCCATTTTTCAACAACATTTTTTAATTCTTCTTCTTGTTCTTTCAATTCCTCTTTAACCAAACGCATCTCTTCAATTAGCTGGCCACGAGCCACTTCTGTTAAAGTTCCTCCCATTGAAACACTTACCTTATTTTGTTCGGCACGCAGAGATTCAACCCGAGACAGAATCTCTAGTCTCTTTTGATCTAAAGATAATAGTTCATCAATATCAACAGTCGAAAACTTTTTATTTATCCCTTCTTTTACTATTTCTTTATTCTCACGTATAAATTTAATGTCTAGCATAGTATTAACAGTATACCGCGATATTTTATTTTTTCAAAACTTAACGATTTAAGTATAAGTGATATAATGAATTAAGCCCTAGCAACTAGAAACTAGCTACTAGAACCTAATTTTATGGAAGATATCTATAAATTAAAATTAGATCAATTCCCTAAACCTCTACTTGAAATACCTCAACCGCCTAAGACTTTATATATTAGAGGTAAACTTCCAAATCCAGATTTTATATATTTAACTGTTGTAGGTTCAAGAAAATATACCTCTTATGGGAAAGATATTTGTGAAAAATTAATAAAAGGTCTTAAGGGCTACCCAATTGTCATAGTTTCTGGTTTAGCTATCGGGATGGATACTATTGCACACAACGCGGCACTCGAAAATGGAATTACTACTATGTCATTCCCCGGATCAGGACTTGATAATAATGTTATTCATCCAAAAAGCAATATAAAACTTGCTGAGAGGATAGTAAGTAGTGGAGGATGCCTTATCTCTGAAATGAATCCTTCTTGGAAGGCTACTCTATATTCTTTCCCCCAAAGAAATAGATTAATGGCCGGAATATCAAAAGCTGTTCTTATTATTGAAGCCGAAGAAAAATCTGGCTCACTAATTACTGCACGCATGGCACTCGATTATAATCGTGATGTCTTGGCAGTACCAGGCTCTGCTTTTTCATCAAATTCAAATGGAACAAATTGGTTAATCAAACAGGGTGCTGTGCCAGTGACAAATAGTAATGATGTTCTTGAAGCTCTTGGTTTTGAAATAGAAAAACCAATAAAGTCCGATGAAGAAAAATATGCTGATTGTGATAAAAATGAATTGAGAGTCATAGAGTTACTTCGTGAAACAATGGAACGTGATGATTTAATTAGAGAGCTAAAAATGGATACAGGCGCAGCCAATGCCTTACTTTCCATAATGGAATTGAAAGAATTGATTAAAGAAGAATTAGGAGAAATAAGAAAAATTTAAATAATATTTGCAAAAAAAATGATTTCATGTAATTCTTGTCTAAAGGAGCTAGTAACTAATCACTAGAACCTAGAAACTAATCTATGAAATTATTAATCGTTGAATCACCTTCAAAAGCAAAAACTATAGAAAAATATCTCGACGGCGCATACACAGTTCGCGCCTCTGTTGGGCATATTCGTGATTTACCAAAATCAAATAAAGACGCTATCGACATCCCTGGTGGTTTCATTCCCCGTTATGAAATATCGAAAGGCAAAGAAAAGGTTGTGAACGAACTTAGATCTTTGTCTGAAAAAGCAACCGACATAATGCTCGCAACTGACCCGGATCGTGAAGGAGAAGCAATTTCTTGGCACTTAAAAGAAATTTTAGATTCCGATAAAAAAATTAAATCCCCGATTAAAAGAGTGACCTTTCATGAAATTACAAAAGAAGCCGTGGAAGAGGCGCTTCAAAACCCTCGGGATATAGATCAAAACTTAGTAAAAGCCCAAGAAGCTCGCCGGGTGTTGGACAGACTAGTCGGATATGATTTATCGGGAATTATTTGGAAAAAGGTTCGCTACGGTTTATCTGCCGGAAGAGTTCAATCTCCGGCTCTCCGCATTATTATGGAGAGAGAAAGAGAAATCAGAGCTTTTGTACCAGAGCAATATTGGATGATCGAAGGAATTTTCAATACAGAAAATAAAGAAAAGTTAACTTTAACTTGTACCGAAGAACCACGAGACGAAAAATTAGTTGAAAAAATTTTAAAGTTAGGTAAAAAGGAAAAATGGATTGTCAAAGATGTAAAAGCAACAGAACAAAAGAGATCTCCACGAGCTCCTTTTACAACTTCTACTCTTCAACAAACTGCCAGTTCCAGACTTGGTTTCTCCCCTTCAAGAACAATGCAAACAGCCCAAAAACTTTATGAGCAAGGATTTATAACTTACATGCGTACCGATAGTACAAATTTATCCATTCAAGCCCAAAATCAAATTCTTACTCTCGTGGAGAAAAAATACGGAAAAGAATATGCTGAATTACATTTTTATAAAACTAAATCTAAAAATGCCCAAGAAGCTCATGAGGCAATTCGCCCAACTCATGTTGATCAATTATCAGCTGGAATAAATGAAGATCAAAAAAGACTATACCAACTGATTTGGGAAAGAACTGTTTCTTCTCAAATGTCTGACGCAAAATTGTTAAAAACAAAAATAATAGCAAATATTAAAACCCCCTCGCCCTCCGGGCGCTCCCCCTTAACAGGGGGAGATAAATTCGAGTTTCCAGATTTTACTGCCAATGGTTCTCGAATCATTTCCCCGGGTTGGCTTTCTTGTGACCAAGGAGCCCGCGGTGAAGATGTTGAATTGCCAAAAGTTGAAAAAGATGAAGAACTAAAACTTATAGAATTAAATAGTTTAGAGAAATTTACTGAGCCGCCAAATCGTTATTCAGAAGCGGGGTTAATAAAAGAACTAGAATTAAGAGGTATTGGAAGACCATCAACCTATGCTTCAATAATGAAAACAATTGAGGATAGGGGCTACATAAAAAAGGAAGGGCGAACATTGTTCCCCACTGATACAGGGGATGTTGTTTCAAGTTTTCTTGAAGATAATTTTGCAAATTATATTAGTGATACTTTTACGGCAGAGATGGAAGACGAACTCGATGATATTTCGAATGGTAAGCGTGAATATGTGAAAACTTTAAGTAATTTTTACATCCCTTTTCAAAAAGAAGTTAAAGAAAAAGATAAACTAGCCAAGGCCACAAATATGGGCGAAGCCCCCAGCGATATAAAATGTCCAAAATGTGAAAGTGAAATGATTATTAAACTTTCACGCGGTGGAAAATTTTATTCATGTAAAAATTATCCAGATTGTGATGGAGCAAGGACAATGGAAGGAACTGTTCTTGATGGACCAAAAGAAACTGGCGAAATGTGCCCTCTTTGTGGCTTACCAGCCCCTGAAGGAAAGAGGAAGAAAAAAATTGCTGGCGGAAAATTGGTTATAAGAGAAAGGCGAGATGGAACTGGAACCTTTATTTCTTGCTCCCGTTATCCTAAATGTAAATTTATTAAACAAGACGAGGAAGAATTGAAAAGAAAAATGACTGACATTACTTGCCCAGTATGTAAGGCGGGTAAAATGATGGAACGTCGTGGACGCTTTGGAATATTTTATTCCTGCTCAAATTATCCAGATTGTAAAAATGCAATCAAAGCCAAACCAACAGGTAATATTTGCGACTTATGTGATTCCCTCATGATGGAAGGTACAAAAACAATTCCAGAGAGATGTAGTAACAAAATGTGTCGCAATCACAATCCCCACAAACATGGAGAAAATATAAAGAATAATAAAAAAAGTATTTAGTTTAGCTATATTTTTTATTTATTATTAATAGTTACTAACTCAAAAACACTTCCAAAAGTGAAATTATGGGTTATAATATAATCTATGACCCCCACAATATATGAGATCATAAATTTAATTCCAAATATAAAAGCAAAAGATAAAGCTCTTATTGAGAAAGCTTACAATTTTGCAAAAAAAGCCCACGAGGGTCAATTAAGGAAAAGTGGTGACCCATACTTTGTCCACGTGGCAAATACGGCTAAAAATTTAGCTGACTTAGAGATGAGCCCTCTTGTTGTTGCCGTCGGCTTACTTCACGATGTTTTAGAAGATGCCGATGTTACTCCCGATGAATTAAAAAAAGAATTCGGTGAAGAAATATTTGAGCTGATTGAAGGTGTCACAAAACTTGGAAAAGTTAAATATAAAGGAGTAGAAAGAAATGTAGAAAACTTAAGAAAATTCTTTATTTCAGTTGCAAAAGATTTACGAGTCCTAATTATTAAATTAGCCGATAGATTACATAATATTGAAACTCTTGAACACGTTAGGCCTGATAAGCAAAAGCGTATTGCACTTGAAACACTTGAAATATATGCTCCCCTTGCCAATAGGTTATCAATGGGGCGATTAAAGGGTAAATTAGAAGATGCCGCATTTCAATTTGCTTATCCTAAAGAATACGAAGCGGTTAAAAAAATGCTACGTGAAAAAAAAGATGCCGAGGAAAAACATTTGATTGAGGTAAAAGATAAAATAATTGAAAAAATAGAAAAAGACAAAATTAAAAATTTTAGAATAGATTATAGACAAAAACATCTATATTCGCTTTGGAAAAAACTACAAAAGTATAACATGGATATTGATAAAATCTATGACATTATTGCTCTGCGAGTAATGGTTAAAAATATTTCTGACTGCTACCACGTACTTGGTATAATTCACGGAGAATGGACCCCTCTTCCGAATCGAATAAAAGATTATATCGCCTCCCCTAAGACAAATGGATATCAAAGTCTACACACAACTATTTTCACTGGGACAGGAGGAATAGTTGAAATACAGATCAGAACACACGCAATGCACGAAAAAGCCGAAAATGGTATTGCGGCTCATTTTGCTTATAAAGAAAAAGGTAAAGTCCAAAATGAAATACCCAAAGAATTTGAGTGGGTTCACCAACTCCATGAATTAAATCAAAATAGCGATAATCCTGAAAAATTTTTGAAATCAATCAAAATGGATTTTTTCAACGATCGCGTTTTTATTTTCACCCCAAAGGGAGATATCATTGATTTACCCGAGGATTCTTCGCCAATTGACTTTGCTTACGCAATTCACACCGACATTGGCAACCATACTCAAGGAGCCAAAATCAATGGTAAAAATTCCGCTTTAAGTACTAAATTAAAAAATCATGATATTGTAGAAATTCAAGTAAATAAAAATGCAAAACCATCATCTAAATGGTTAGACTACGTAAAAACAAATCTAGCAAAAAAACAAATTAATAATCACCTAAAAGAAAACAGTTTACTTGCAAAATTTTTATCATTTGGCAAAAATTAAAAACCCACAATTACTTGTGGGTTTTTAATTAGATTGAGAAATTTTTTATATTATATAAATCAATATCTTCTTCAGTTTTTGATATCTCTTGATCTGTCCTGTCATCAATTAAATGCTCATCTTCAATACCATTTGGCTCATTTTCATTTAAATTTTCCTCGGGGCCAGAAATTGTAATCTCGGGCTCTTGGCTTGCCGCATATTTATCGAGCATCGCATTCGGGTTTCCATTGTCAGTTGGTTTAATTAGACCAAGAATTGTGTGCAGGTCATCGTTTGTAAAGAAATCGATTGTGATATATCCCCCATTTTCTTTCTTTTCGATATGAACACGCGTGCCAAGTGATTCTTGTAATTTTTCTTCCATCTCAGCAATTTCTGGGTCTTGTATATATTCTTTTTTACGAACTTTATCAAATGCAATTTTTCTCGCCGCTTTTTCAGCATCACGAACTGTCATTTTTTTAAACATTATTTCTTTAAACAAAACCATTTGCTCAGCAGGTCGATCAATCAACATTAATATTGGTCTTGTGTGGCCTTCACTAATTTTTCGAGCCGAAAGCGCATCAAGTATTTCTTGAGGTAAAGCAAGTAAACGTAGAGTATTTGAAACATATTCGCGACTCTTGCCGACTTTCGCTCCGATTTGAGTATGATTAAATTTAAATTCTTCAACAAGCCTCATAAAAGCTCGAGCCCGCTCTACCGCATTTAAATCTTCACGTTGTAAATTTTCAATTATGGCAAGTTCAAGTTTTGCCATACTATCATCACCCACTCGAATGATAACTGGGACTTGGTCAATTCCGGCTAACTTTGAAGCTCTTAATCTCCTTTCTCCAGCGATAAGTTCATATTCAACTATAATTCCCCCATCCTCTTTTTGTTTTTCTTCGCGAGAAACAACTAAGGGTTGAAGAACCCCATATTGCCGAATTGAATCAGCTAAATCACGAAGCCTATCCTCATCGAATTCTCGACGAGGCTGAAAAGGGTTTGGTCTAATTTTTTCAATATCTACCCAAAAAATTGAATTACGATAAAGTTGAGACATCCCATTAGAAAATTTAATTAATAAAGTTTATCGGTTATTCTTATCCTGTTAATTCTCTAACGG
>CAZQOL010000005.1:0-2812 GCA_964595185.1 uncultured Candidatus Saccharibacteria bacterium
AAAAATTATCAGAAAATTTTATTAATAAAACTGAAAGTTTAAATTTTAATTTAAAGAAGATGGACGACATCATTATTATGGCTTCAATATTAGAAAAAGAAGCTAAGGGGGACGAAGATATAAATATTATTTCAGGAATATTATGGAAAAGAATTTCAATTAATATGCCCTTGCAAGTTGATGTAGATAAAACGACATATAAAACAAAAGGCTTACCTTTCAAGCCAATAAATAATCCAGGTCTGCATGCAATTAAAGCCTCCCTTAACCCAGTTAGTTCACCTTATTTGTATTATCTGCATGATAAAAACGGTAAAGTTTATTATGCAAAATCATATCAAGAACATATTAATAATATTGATAAATATTTAAAATAAGTATAATTTAAATATTATGACCAATAATAATAAAACCGTCTTTGTCGGAATCTCGGGTGGAGTAGACTCGGCTGTTTCAGCAGCACTTCTTAAGGACCAAGGATATAATGTTGTTGGAGTATTTATTCGAACCTGGACCCCCGATTTTATAGAATGTACTTGGCAAGATGAACGTCGTGATGCGATGCGAATTTGTGCACATTTAGATATTCCATTTCTAGAATGTGATGCCGAAGAAGCATATAAACAAAAAGTTGCAGAATATATGATTGAAGAATACAAAAATGGTCGAACCCCAAATCCTGATGTCATGTGTAATAGAGAAGTTAAATTTGGCGTTTTTTGGAATTTTGCCAAAGAAAGAGGAGCTGATTATATTGCAACAGGACATTACGCTCAAGTGTTTCATTCGCAAGGCTCCTCTCAAAGCTCCTTATCCCTCTCCGCCTCTCGTGATTACACTCGAGGCTTCGGCGCGCCCACACCCGTCGCTTTTCAAGGACCTTGCGAACTTCACACAGGGATTGATCGATCTAAAGATCAAGTGTATTTTTTGTGGACATTGACTCAAGATGATTTGGCTCATGTGCTATTTCCCGTTGGGCATCTTAATAAAACTGAAGTGAGAAAATTAGCTTCGAAATATAAGATTCCCGTTGCAATAAAAAAAGATAGCCAGGGTGTTTGTTT
The DNA here is from genome assembly GCA_964595185.1 of uncultured Candidatus Saccharibacteria bacterium. Classification (GTDB taxonomy): domain Bacteria; phylum Patescibacteriota; class Minisyncoccia; order Phycocordibacterales; family UBA9973; genus UBA8515. Next base: position 1,068 of record CAZQOL010000005.1, read on the forward strand.
TTTAGGACCACTTGATATGAAAGATTTTTTGAAACATTACATAAAAACAAAAAAGGGTGATGTTATAAATAGTGACGGAGTAGTGATAGGTAGTCACGATGGGGCGGTGTTTTTTACTTTAGGAGAAAGACATGGTTTTAACTTAAATAAAAAAAGTGATAATAGTAAGCCTTTATACGTAGTTTCAAAGGATGTTGGAAAGAATACCATTACAGTTTCAGATAAACTTAATAAAAAAAATGATAATAACTTACAAACAATAATTAATTGTAATAAAGTAAATTGGATTTCAAAAATTCCCGAAAGTGATAAAATATATAAAGCCCAAATTCGTTATCATGGAGAATTATTAAATTGCACAATTATTGGAATGTCTTCCTTAGATTTGACAGAGCCGATTAAAATATCATTTGAAAATGAAGTTTTAGTTGACAGGGGGCAATCAATTGTTATATATGATGGTGATGTATGTCTTGGGGGCGGAATTGTGTTGTAATTCCCATAATTCCCAGCAAGGCTGGAAATATAAAAACATGGAAACAAAAATATGTCAAAATTGTAAAAATGATTACATTATCGAGCCGGAAGATTTTTTATTTTATGAAAAAATAAAAGTTCCACCTCCAACTTGGTGTTCGGAATGTCGATTAATTAGGCGTCTTGCCTTTCGTGAGTCTAGACCTTTGTATAAGGATATTTGTGATAAATGTGGAATAAATTTAGTTAGTATTTTTAGTGAAGATTTAAATATTACAACATATTGCAATTCATGTTGGTGGGGAGATGAATGGGATGCCCTAGATTATGGAAGGGATTATGATTTTACAAAAACATTTTTTAATCAATTTCAAAATCTAAGAACAACTGTTCCTCGAGAAGCAACAGGCCAAAAAAATAATAAAAATTGTGAGTATTCAAATGGAGACGTAAGATGCAAAGATTGCGTTTTGACTTTTGATTGTTTTGAATCGATTAATTGCTACAATTCTCAAGTAGCAATGCTTTCGAAAGATTCTATAGACATAGATAGTGTAATGAATGTAGATCATTCTTATGAAAATTTCGGTTCAAATAATTTATATAATACGAAATTTGTGTATTTTTCTAATGATTGCATAGACGCATCTTTCCTGTTTAATTGCGTTGGTTGTTCTAATTGTTTTGGTTGTGTAAATTTAAGAAATCAAAAATATTATATTTGGAATATTCAATATACAAAAAAAGAATATGAAGAAAAAATTAAAGAATGGAATTTGGGCAGTTATGAAATTGTAGAAAAAGCAAAAAAGAAATTTATGGATTTATATTATAAAACTCCTAAACGTTTTGCTTTGATTACGAATTCAAGTAATGTGACGGGTAATGATATTAGAAATACCAATGATTGTAAAAATTGTTTTTTTACTCGACAAGGGGTGGAAAACTGTAAAAATATTTTTGCTTGTGGTTTATTATTAAAAGATAGTTATGATGCAACTTTCGGGGGTGATCGTTCTGAGCTATTTTATGAAATGAATGGTGGAATGCAATCTCAAAGATGTTTTTTTAGTCGGGCGCCGAATAATTGCCACGATATAGAATATTCCGAAAGACTTATTAATTGCTCAGATTGTTTTGGTTGTCTAAATTTAAGAAATAAAAAATATTGTATTTTAAATAAACAATATACAAAAGAAAATTATTTTGAAATGGTTCGAAAAATCAAAAATCAAATGGATGAAATGCCGTATATTGATAGAATGGGA
>CAZQOL010000005.1:2822-17703 GCA_964595185.1 uncultured Candidatus Saccharibacteria bacterium
GAATCATGGGGTAATAAATACTTACCTTTAACAAAACAGCAAGCACTGGATATGGGTTATAATTGGCGCGAAACCCCGAACAGAGATTATAAAGCAACTATTGAAGCTAAGGATCTTTTTGATAATATTGATGATGTTGATAATAGTATTTTAAATGAAATTATTGAATGTGATCATAGAAGTAGGGATTGTAATCAAGAATGTAATGAAGTCTTTAAAATTTTGCCTAATGAATTGCAGTTTTACAGACAAATGAATTTAGCTTTGCCAAGACTTTGTCCGAACTGTCGACACTATGAAAGATTAAAATTTATGAATTCTATTAAATTATGGCATCGTTCTTGTATGAAGTCCGGCTGTAATAATAAATTTGAAACCGCGATTTCACCAGAGCGATCAGAAATAGTCTATTGTGAAAAGTGTTATCAAGCAGAATTTATATAAAATGAAAAAAATTAAAATAAAATTAGAATCATTAAAATATATTATTCCTTTAATTTTCAAAACTATTAAATTTCGGATAAAAGTTTGGTTTCGTAAAAATTTTAATATATAATAATAAATATGGAAAATATATTTGATCAGGTAACTATTGATATCATTGTTCGTTTATTTGTGGCTTTAATTTTAGGAATGATTATTGGAACAGAGAGAGTCTGGGCTCATAAGACTGCTGGAATGAGAACATATGCTCTTGTCTCAATGGGGTCTGCTTTATTTGTCATTATTTCAAATGAAATGGTTAGATATTATACAGGTTACAGTGGGATGAACCCTCTAATGATCGTGTCTCAAATTGTGGTTGGGGTTGGATTTATTGGAGCAGGATTAATTTTTACAAAAGATTCCAAATCAGTTGGTTTAACAACGGCTACCTCTCTTTGGGTTTCAGCGGGGATTGGAATGGCTGCAGGGTTTAGATTATTCAATATTGCTATTATTGCTACATTTTTAACTTTATTTATTTTTATTGTTTTATGGTTTGTTGAAGAACAATTGAGAAAATCAAAATATTTTAAAGAAAACACTTCTATTGATAATAATTAAAAAGTAAAAGCCCTAAAGTAAAATTGAGGGCTTTTACTTTATGACTTATTTATTATAAGATAGTCATATGATGACTTCAAACGAAATTCGCCAAAGGTTCTTAAAATTTTTTGAGAGAAGAGAACATGCTCTTGTTCCTTCGGCCTCTTTGGTGACAACCACAGAAGCTGGAGCTATGGATGCGACGCTTTTCAATACTGCGGGAATGCAACCATTTGTTCCATATCTTTTAGGTGAACCACATCCAAAGGGTGTACGTTTGGTTAATGTTCAAAAATGTTTAAGAACAATTGATTTGAGTGAAGTTGGAGATAATACACATAACACCTTTTTTGAAATGCTAGGGAACTGGTCACTAGGAGATTATTTTAAAGAAGAAGCAATAACTTGGAGCTATCAATTTTTAACATCTAAAGAGGAAGGATTAGGCTTAGATATAAATCGTCTATATGTGACTGTTTTTTCTGGAAATGAAAAAGTAGAACGTGATAATGAATCAGTTGAAATTTGGAAATCTTTAGGGATTCCTGATCATCGAATATATTACAAAAGCTCAAAGTCAAATTGGTGGAGCGCTGGACTCAATTCTCCAGCCGGTCCAAGTACGGAAATGTTTTATGATATTACTGGAAAACTTGGTGATTTGAGTCCTGAGGAATTCAATAAATATGAAGAAGAACAAAAAGTTGTGGAAATTTGGAATGATGTTTTCATGATGTATCGGCTTGTAAATGGCGATATTGCAGGAGAACTCCCACAGAAAAATATTGATACCGGCGCCGGTCTTGAGCGGATCACCACAATGGTTCAAGGTAAAAATAGTGTTTATGAAACTGATTTATTTTATCCAGTTATAAAAAAAATTGAAGAATTGTCGGGTTATAAATATGGAGATAAATCAGATGACGATTATCTAAAAGTTGGAGAAAAATGCTGGGTTGAAGGAAGAAAAAATATTAGAATTGTGGCTGATCATATAAGAACGGCAGTCTTTATAATTGCTGATGGTGTCGTTCCTTCAAATACTGGAAGAGGATACATTCTTCGTCGGATTCTTCGTCGAGCAGTAAGATATTCTGATCTGATCTCACTACAACATGGATCACTTTTGGCATTAGCAGAGATAATAATTGATGAATATAAAAAAGTATATCCTGAATTATTAGATAATATGGATTTGATTAAAAAAGAAATTGCAGAAGAAGAAAATAAATTTCGACTTAATCTTGAAAAAGGGTTGAAAGAATTTTCAAAAGGAGTTGATCCATTTAATCTTTATCAAAGTTATGGTTTTCCAATTGAATTAACCGTAGAACTTGCCAAAGAAAAGGGTATAGATATAGATCTTGATGAGTTTAATAAAAAGATGGAGGAACATCAAAAACTTTCCCAAACTGCCTCAGCCGGAATGTTTAAAGGGGGACTTGCAAATCACAGCGAAAAAACCATTAAACTCCACACAGCTCATCATTTACTTTTGGCTGGGCTTCAAGCGGTGGTTAGTCCTCTTATTAAACAAAGAGGAAGTAATATTACTGAAGAACGTCTTCGAATGGATTTTGTCTGTGATCATAAACTTACTGATGAAGAAAAACAAAAAGTAGAAGAATGGGTAAACGATAAAATAAAAAGAGGATTAAAAGTGGTTCGAAGAGAAATGCCACTTCAAGAAGCAGAGAAAATTGGAGCTGAAATGGAATTTGGCACAAAATACCCTGAAATTGTATCCATATATTTTGTAGAAGATGAAAATGGAGGATTTGTGTCAAAGGAATTTTGTGGTGGTCCTCATGTTACGAATACTAGTGAACTTGGTCATTTTAAGATTCAAAAAGAAGAAGCAACCTCCGCTGGTGTTCGTCGCATAAAAGCAGTTTTAGTGTAATATTTATTTTTTACACGGTTTTAGAATTAAATAATATAAATTGGTTTGAAAAAATATCATTACAAGGTATAATATCAATACAATGGGATTTATATTTTCAATAAAAAAAGAAAAATTGGTGGCGATTTTTGATATTGGATCAGGAAGTGTTGGAGGTGCAATGGTGAATATCCCATTAAACAAAAAAGAAATTCCAAAAATAATCAAAACTGTAAGTAATAAAATTAAAACCGAAGAAAAAATTGATTTTAAATCCTTTATTAATGAAATGAATTTTGCTCTTCACGAAACTGCTGTTCAGTTATATAACAAAAAACTTGGTGCACCAGATGAAATTTATTGTTTTTTTTCTTCACCATGGTATATATCAGAAACTAAAACAATAATGATGATGCAAGAAAAAGCATTTATCTTTACTAACGATTTAGCCGATGAATTAATCAAGAAAGAAGTATCAAATTTTACTCAAGTATACAAAGATAAATATGGTAATGTGGAGGATTCTGCTGAAATAATGGAGCAACATATTACATCAATTTCGCTAAATGGATATCCAATCGAAAAACCACTTGGGATGAAATGCCAATCCGTTGAAATGAATATGGTTATTTCTTTATCACCTAAAATTTGTTTAGAAAAAACAAAAGAGACATTATTAAAAACATTTCATCGTTCTAAAATTAATTTTTCTTCCTTTACTCTAGCAACTTTCTTTGCAATTCGTGATAAATATATTAATGAAAATTCATATTTGTTGATTGATATTAGTGGAGAAATTACAGATGTAGGAATAGTTACAAAAGGTGTTCTCAAAGCAATTTTATCTTTTCCTTTTGGAAAGAAAACTTTTTTTAGATATATGTGTACAAAACTAGAAATTGAGCTAAGAGATGCAAAAGAATTATATCAACTGTATATGGATGGGAATCTCTCTGATGAATTTAAAGAGAAAGCTACACCTTTATTTAAATCGATCGAGAATTCTTGGGGAGAAGCTTTTTCTGAATGTATAAACACATTGCCACATGCCTTAAATTTACCTAACGTTATTTTTTTAACGGCTGATGATGATATTAAGGAGTGGTTCGCAAATGTTTTACGTAGTGGAAATTACATCAAATCTAAAATTTCATCCACATCATGCAAGGTGGTGACATTAGGTGGAGAAGAATTCTTAAGTATGTGCGATGTTAAAAATGGTCCGTGTGATCCATTTTTAATGGTTGAAGCAATATCTGTTATGAGAAAAATGAATATATAAATATGGCTAAAATTATTTTTGAAGATATTAAACATAATGGCATAAAGCAAACAAACAATTTAAACGCGAATTATTTCTCTGATACAAAATCAAAGAATACTGAATCTGAAAAAAATATAATTAATAAATCATTTGAGACAAATATACCTTCGAGTACACCTAAAATTTATAAACAGAGGTTACAAAGTACTCCTCAAGTAATAAATAAAGGAAAAATTATAAGAAAACCCTTATTATTTTTTTTACTACTTGTATTACTAATCTGTGGACTATATTTGATCGGAAAACTTCGGCATGAAGTTAATATTGTTTTAACTCAAAAAGAACAGGTTGCAAATCTTGATAATCAAAAATTTATTGCATCAAAGGATGGAAATGAAGAGAATATTGAATTTGAAATAATGATTATTTCTGATAAAAAATTTAAAAAAATTGTTTTAACTGAGCCCAAGGAAGTATCAATAAAAGCTAAAGGCAGCATTATTTTATATAATGAATTTAGCACAACTCCTCAAAAATTATTAGCCGGAACTTTTGTTTCAGATAATGATGGTAAAACATATCAAATAAATGAGACTGTCACTATTCCGGGATATTCAATAGATGGAGGTAAAATTTTACCGGGAAATGTAGATGTTCCAATCCAATCATTTTTGCCAGGGGAAAATTATAATGGTTCGCCAGCTGATTTTAAGATAATATCTTTTAAGGGAACTAATAAATATGCTAAAATTTATGGAAAATTGAAAATTCCGCTGGCAGGTGGAGCTACAGGTTTATATTATTCATTAAACGATGTGGATAAAATAAAAATCAAAGAAATTGCTAAATCATCACTTAGAAATGATTTGTTAAATCAAGTGAAGGTTTTATTCCCTGAAGAATATATATTATTTCCAGAAGCAACTGCCTTTACCTACACTAATAATGACGATTTTATATCAAAGACACCTGAAGCAGAAATTGAAATTGAAGGAGTATTATCTGTTGTTTTATTTAAAAAAGAAAGCTTGATAAATAATATTATTAAACTATCTTTGCCTGATGTAACAAAAGATGAATTAAAAGAGATAAATATATTCGATTTAGAAAAACTATCTTTAAGTTTTAGCGATAAGGATCAAACTGTTACAAAAGAAACAACATCAGTATCTCTTAGGGCAAATGGAAAAGTAGATTTAGTTTGGACTCCTAATGTTGAAATGTTAAAATCAAAATTACTGGGTAAACAAAAAAATGAAGTATTACCCATTCTTAGTCAAGATAAAGGACTCGCTGCTGCTTCTGTTAAGATTTTTCCACCATGGAATAAATATTTACCTCTTGATTTGTCAAAAATTAATATTACTTTTAAAGAATAAATTTGACGTGCTCATTATTTTTTGTTATATTTAAGATTGTATTTATAAAGTTAAAAATGATTCAAAAAGAAGATAAAAACATTGCGATAGGATTTGTTACTGAGGCTCTTCCTAATACTCTTTTTAGAGTAGATACAGGAGACGGTAAAATTGTCCTTTCTTATCTTTCTGGAAAGATGCGTATGCATAGAATCAAGGTTTTAGTAGGTGATAAAGTCGAAGTCCTCTTAGACCCTTATGGGGGAAAGGGGCGAATAATTAAAAGGAATTAAGTGTGGGGGGATTGCTTATTTTAATAAATAGTGTAATATAAACAAACAATGCATTTGTATAAAATTATAGGTTAAAATACCTTATATTACTTTAGTATTGTATAAAATATGAAAATTAAATCAGCTGTTAAAAAAATCTGTACGAAATGTAAATTAATTAAACGAAGTGGTCATCTTCGTGTTATTTGTAATAACCCTAAACATAAGCAAAAACAATAATTTTATATGAGAATTTTAGGTATAACTGTTCCGAACAACAAGCATTTATATATTGGCTTAACAAGTCTATATGGTATAGGTATTTCAAGAGCCAAGAGTATCTTAAAAGAGGCAAATATTGATCCAGATATTAAGGCTGATACTCTAACCGTAGAACAAGAAAATGCAATTAGAAAAATTATTGAGACAATGTCAATTGAAGGTTCACTTAAGCGTGAAATTGCTTCAAATATTAAAAGATTGAAGGACATAAAGACATACAGAGGGGTTAGACACATGAGAAGACTTCCTGTCAACGGACAACGCACAAAGACAAACTCAAGAACTGTTAGAGGAAATGTAAGAAAGACCATGGCTTCCGGACGTCGAAAGGAAAGTAAGACTTAATCTAGGTAACAGATTCAAATACCTCGAACCTAGATGCTAATTACTATAAACTAATCAAAAATATGGGAAAAATTAAAATTATTACAAAAGAAGAAGAAAATACAGAAAATTCTGATAAACCAGTGGAGAGTTTACCAAAAACTGGTCAAAAGACTCCAAAAAAGAAAATTGTTTCTGGAACTTTGCACGTGGAAGCAACTTTTAATAATACTAAAGTTGTTTTATCTGACAAAGAGGGGAATACTTTGTTTTGGACTTCAGCAGGATCACTTGGTTTTAAGGGGGCAAAAAAGGGAACCCCATTTGCTGCCTCAAAAGCTGGATCAGTAATTGGAGAAAAAGCTAAAGCACTCGGCATAAAAGAAGTTGATGTAAAAGTTAAAGGAGTAGGAAGCGGTCGTGAGCCTACAATTAGAGCATTTATGGCTTATGATATAGAAATTACCGGAGTAAATGATGTGACCCCAGTTCCTCATAATGGTCCAAAGCCAAAGAAACCACGTAGAGTATAAATTAAAAATAGAATTTCAATTTTAAAACTAGAATGAAAACAGCTCAAAAATATAAAATTTGTAGAAGACTAGGTCCAGGAGTATTTGAAAAATGCCAAACAACAAAGTTTGCTATTTCTGAGGCTCGTCATTTAAAAAATGCAAAAGGAAAAAGATTAAAACCTTTATCTGGTTATGCAACTCAATTTATCGAAAAACAAAAAGTACGTTTTATGTATGGAATAAGTGAACGTCAATTTTCAAATTATATTAATGAAGCTGTTAGTCATAAAGGATCTCCAGCAACTGATTATCTTTTTGAATTATTAGAAAATAGACTTGATAATGTTGTATATCGATTAGGATTAACAAATTCTCGTCGACTTTCTCGTCAGATGGTTTCCCACGGTCATATTTTAGTTAATGGTAAAAAAACAACTGTAGCGTCCCATCAAGTTTCTGTTGGGGATATTATTGCAATTAGAGAAGGAAGTAAGAACAGTGTTTTATTTCAAGATATGGCAAATAAAATGAAAGACTATAATTGCCCAAACTGGTTAACATTTAATATTGATAGTCTTTCAGGTAAAATTCAAGGCAAACCAAAAAATATAGAGGGATATATCGACCTCAATACTGTTTTAGAGTTTTATAGTCGTTAATAAATAATTATAGGGTTAATTTTATAAATAATTATGAGAACCCTTGTGTTCTCTAAAATCATATCGTTATGTCTGATTTAAATATTATACTACCATCAAAATTATCTATTGTTTCTGAAGAAAAAGGGACAAAAGGAATATATGAAATAGATGGCCTTTATCCTGGTTATGGACACACACTAGGAAACTCATTACGTCGTATTATTTTATCATCTTTGACAGGGGCAGCAATTACTTCACTAAAAATTAATGGTGTTGACCATGAATTTTCAGTAATTGATGGAGTTAAAGAAGATGTTATTACGATTTTACTTCATTTAAAACAAGTTCGTTTCCGACTTAATACTGATGATTCTCAAACAGTTAAAATACAAGTAAAAGGACCAAAGATAATTACCGCTTCAGATATTGAAGTTACAGGTCAAGTTGAGGTTTTAAACGGTGACTTATACATAGCCGAAGTAACAGGCAAGAACAATTTATCTATCGAAATGACTGTTGAGAAAGGATTGGGATTTGTTTCAAAAGAGATGCACCAAAAAACAAAAAATGAAGTAGGAGTTATTTCAGTTGATGCAATCTTTACCCCAATTCGCAGAGTATCTTACGAAGTAGAAAATATGCGTGTTGGCGATAAAACAAATCATAACCGATTACGCATGACAATTGAAACAGATGGGACTTTGACTCCACGTGAAGCACTTGAAAAAGCCATTACTGTTATGGTAGAACAATTACAAGCTATTGTTGGCTTTACTATTGCTCACCGTGTAGTTAATAAGAATGATGAAATTATTGACAAAAAAGAAAAAGTACAGGATACAGACAAAGGTGAAAATAATGAATTAACCGATATTTTAAAAACAAGAATTGATACCCTAAATTTATCTACACGAACCTTGAATGCTTTGACTGGAGCAAATATAAGAACTATCGGAGGTGTAGCAAGAAAGAAGAAGGAAGATTTATTAGAAATCGAGGGAATCGGAGATAAAGGTATACAAGAGATTAAAAAAGTTCTTGGAGTATATGGTATAACCTTGAAATAATTAAAATTAAGAATTAATATATGAGACATCACAACAGTGTAAGAAAATTTGGAAGAAATAAGAATCAAAGGCACGCTTTAATAAAAGGATTAATGCTTGCTCTTATTGCTCATGGTAGAATTGAAACAACTGAGGCAAAAGCAAAAGAATTGCGACCCACAATTGAAAAAATGATAACAAAAGCAAACGTTGGAACTTTAGCCTCAAGACGCTTAGTAATTTCACGTCTGTATAACTTAACGGCCGAGGCAAACAAGTTGATAGATACTATTGCTCCAAAATATAAGAATGTCTCTGGTGGTTATACTCGTATTACTAAACTTCCACGTCGAGGAGGAGATGCAAGTAAAATGGCAATAATCGAATTTATATAATCTATGACTAAAACACATACAATTGATGCAACTGGAAAATCTTTAGGAGTCACAGCTAGCGCTGTAGCTAAAATTTTAATGGGTAAAAATTCTCCCGAATATGTTCCCAATAAAATTGCAGACGTTCAAGTTGTCATTGAAAATGCGAGTAAGACAAAAATGACAGAACGACGACTAAATGAAACACTGCATGAGACATATTCTGGTCAGCCCGGAGGTTTTAAAACAAAAACAAATGCCAAAATTTTAGAAATTAAAGGTTGGAAAGGACTTTATGAACTTGCAGTTTATGGGATGTTGCCTGCAAATAAATTAAGACCACTTATGATGAAGCGTTTAACAATAAAAGATTAATAGATTAGGTTCTAGTAACTAGGTTCTAGTTTCTAGAAAAAAATACCACTTGTCCCGTATAAAATTTTTGATTAATCAAAATAAATATAAGTAGACAAATGAGTTAAAATAGTGTAGATTGGTTTTATTAATAATAATTAAAATTTAGTACTGGGATGACTGAAAAAAAGACTACAACAAAAGAAAAAGCATACTTTAGAGCAATTGGCCGTCGTAAAACTTCAACGGCAGTTGTTAAATTGATTAAAGCGGCAAAAAATTCATACACTATTAATGGTAAAGATTTTACTGAATATTTTAAAACTGCTGATTTGAAAAAAATTGTTACTTCTGCTTTTGAGACTGCAACTCCAGCAGAAAAGTTTGAAGTTATTGTTACCACAAAAGGCGGAGGAATACATTCTCAGGCTGAAGCTGTTCGTCACGGTATATCAAGAGCACTTGTATTAAATGATGGAGAGCTTCGTCAAGTTCTTAAGAAGGCAAAAATGCTTAAACGCGATCCTAGGCAAGTTGAAAGAAAGAAATTCGGTCTCAAAAAAGCCAGAAAATCACCTCAATGGAGTAAACGTTAAGAAAAAGACCTCGAAAGAGGTTTTTTCTTTGCAAAATATTTGATTTTTTGTATACTAAGAAAACTATGGATAATGAAGAAAAAAATATACAACAAGATGAAGTAATAGATGATGTAACTTTTGTTGAAAGTACAGAGGATGGGGAAGAATTACCCAAAAAGGACATAACTAAAAAATTGAGAGAAGAAATAAAAAAACTTCAAAAAGAAAAGGAAGAATATCTAACTGGTTGGCAAAGAGCAAAAGCCGATTATATAAATTTACAAAAAGAGCTAGACATTGCCCGAATAAATATTTCAGTTTTTGCTAAAGAAAAAATGGTAGAAAAATTATTACCCGCTCTTGATAGTTTTGAAATGGCCTTTGCTAATAAGGAACATTGGGGAAAAATAGATAAAGATTGGCAAGACGGTATAACATCAATATATCAGCAATTTATTTCTGGTTTTGAAAAGTCTGGAATTGAAAAAATTGATAAGAGTGATATTCCATTCGATCCTAATATTCACCAATCAATTAGTATTGTTGAAACAGAAGATGAAGGTAAAGATCACACTGTTGAAAAGATTCTACAAGTCGGATATAAAATTGGGGAACGAGTAATTCGTCCAGCGAAAGTAACAATTTACGAATACAAAAAATCATCTCAATTATAAGTTTTTTGATAATTTTTTGTTAATTTATGATATAATATAATCATAGATGATTAAATTAACCTTGCTAAAATCTCATTGGCCTAAAATACTTTCAATCTTTCTTTTTGTCCTACTAATTGGTGCATATACCCACATTTTTGCTATTGGAGAGTCTTATGACCCGGGTGAAACTTTAGATCCAGAATGTCCACCTGGAGAAATAAATTGTACAGTTTTGATAACAAGTGGAGGAAGTATGGTTTATCCCGATACCGGGATCCCAACTTCGACTAACTCTGCTTGGGGGACATCAATAACTTCATCGTCAGGTTTAGCTACAAATATTTCAGATGAAGTGGGAACTGGCTATTTGGTTTTAAATGATAGTCCGTCTTTTACAACAAGAATTACAACCCCACTTGTATTAGGAGGAACAGGAACAACTCAAGACTTATCATTTCAGACAACATCAGGAGTTGGTGCAACAGGCGCCGATATGCATTTTCTTGTTGGTAATAATGGTGCGACGGAAGCCATGACGCTATTGAATAATGGGAATGTGGGGTTTGGGACGACGGCACCAACTTCAAAATTAGAAATTAAATTAAATTCCACTATTGCTTATAATCAGACATTTTCGGGGGGTGGTTTAAACGATGCCACATTTTCTGGAACATATGGAGGCTCTATCCCAAATTCATTTTATGTAAATATAATGGAAGAAGGTTCCCCAGATAGTTTTGAATTTTGGGATCAAAATGGAGAATGTGCTTATCAATCTTTAGTCCCCATTACAGGTTCTCCTCAATTATTATGTGAGGGTATTTACATTACATTTAATTCTATTTCTGGTCACCTCCTTTATGATTCGTGGACATACAATGTTAATAATAATTTATCAGAAAGCGGTAAAGTTTTAAATATTAAAGATAATATTGATAATTATTTTGTTATTAATGCCATCGCAAAGGATTCTAATTTTTTAGGTGATGGTGCTGGGATTAATGCTACAGGAGCTTTTTATTCTAATTTCTTGGGTAAAAATTCTGGCTTAAATGCAACGAATGCCCATAATTCAAATTTTCTTGGATATCAGGCTGGGATGAGTGCTAGTAGCGCAATTCATTCTAATTTTATTGGCTCACAAGCAGGCCAAAATGCAACTAATGCAAAATATTCTAATTTTATAGGAGAACAGGCTGGGTACGGAGCCACAAATGCTTCTTATTCAACATTTATTGGACATAATGCTGGATATCAAGATATTGTGAATAATAATATTAGTCCGTTTTCAAATAATTGGTCTATTCTTATTGGACTAAATACTCGTACAGGCGGATTTACAAATTCAGTATTAATAGGTGGATCAACAACTTTCGGTGCATATATTTCAAACACTAAATCAAATCAGTTTATGCTAGCTCCATCCTTGACAGACATAAGACTGAGGGGAGTTAATTATGTCCTACCCTCATCTCAAGGTGGATTTAATACAGTGTTAATGAATAATGGTAGTGGAACATTGAGTTGGTCATCACCTGAAATAACCTCTCCGGTATCTGTAATTGGCTCAAATTTAATTTCAACAGGACTAATTGGTACATGGGGTAGTATTAATACTTTGGCTAGTTCAGTTTTATTAGGTGTTGATACTGGTTATAATTCAACTAATGTTTATGATTCTAATTTTATTGGGAATCAAACAGGATCAAGTGCCTTTGATGTTTATTCTTCTATGTTTATTGGGACTACTGCCGGTCGTTATTCATCAACGGTAATTGATTCCAGCTTTATTGGGAATGGAGCAGGTGAATCTTCAGTCGATGTAAGAGATTCCAGTTTTTTTATAGGGAATGGAGCGGGTAGTGGTGCAACAAATATAAGATATTCTAATTTTATTGGCCACTATGCTGGGTCGTCAGCTAGCAATGTTATCTTTTCTAATTTTATTGGCTACAGTGCAGGGTCAGGTTCATCAAGCGCTAATAATTCAATTTTTATTGGACGCAGTGCAGGTTATGCAGATACTGTAACTAATGTTGGTGGTGATGATTTTTCTATCTTAATTGGATATTCAACAAACACCGGAGGGTATTCAAATTCAATTGCCCTTGGTGGGATGGCCGTAAATACAGCAGTCAATCAATTCATGATCGGTTCAGCCACCAGACCTATCAATACTACAGTCTGGACAGGAGCAAGTGGAACAGCTACTTTGGATACTGCGACTGGATTAATAACAACCTCAGACGAGAGATTAAAAAAGAATATCACCGATCTTGAAGACACAACTCTAAGTAAATTAATTAATGTTCGAACGGTTAAGTTCAATTGGCTTAATGGTAATTCTGACAAAACAAACATTGGATTCTTAGCTCAAGACCTAGAGAATTATTTCCCCGAATTAGTTTATACTGGGACTGACGATTACAAAGGAGTTAACTATGCTAATATGACTCCGATCATTGTTGAGGCGATAAGGGAGATGGATTTGAAGTTAAATGATTATTCTTCACTTGATATAAATTCCAACAAGTCATTAGGATTTTTGATTAAGAAATTTATTGAAGATGAATCAAATTTATTTAATAAAATTTTTGCCAAAACTGTTGTAACAGATGGAATTGAAATGAAAGATAGCGCCACAGGTGAACCATATTGTGTTGTCATTACAAATGGGGAATTTGAAAATATTAAAGGTAAGTGTGGAGAACCTGTTGTCAATGAAGAGTTTGTGGAAGATGAAGAGGTAATAGAAGAAGATGTAACAACTGATGAAGAAAAAATTATTGTCGTGGAAGATAATATTGATGATACAAACAATGAACCCGAAATCATAAAAGAAGAAATGAAAGATGATACGACCATAATTTCAGACAAAGAAAATATAACAGAAACAGAACCTAATGTTCCAAATGGAACAGATTAAATTATTTTGTAATTGAGGATAAAAATTCTTTTTCTGTTGCCTCGTCTAACTTGTTTGTAACAATAATCATTATCTCTGTTGTCAAATTTAGGTCTTTCTTAATGTTAGTAAAGAGATGTTCATAAGGGTACATGGAAATCCAAACAGAGTTTTTTAAACAAATAAATCCAGCCTTTTTAAGTAAGTAACGAAGAGCTTCACGCTCGTTTTTTCTTTCCTCAGGTAAATCAAGAATTATTATCCGCCAAAATCCATCCCAATTATTTGAGACAAGAGTTGTGTCGTCGTCAATTGCATTACTGTTAAAACGTTTTTTGCCTTCTTCGGATAGTCTAAAGTATGGCTGAAAATCAGATTGAAAACACTCTATAAGGCCATCAGAAGCAAGGTTTTTAATAGACCGAGAGATAGCATATTCAGGCCTATTTTTACTGTTATAAACCCCTTTTATAGTGTTTTCAACTTCATTTTTGAGATTCTCTAAAGAAATTGCCTTTTTCCTAGCTAGTGTCTTGAAAATAGTCTTTTGAATTGGTATTTTTTGAACCATATTTTGATTATAACATTGATAAATATTTTATACAATAGTTTTGCGATCACGAAATACTTGTCAAAATATTTGGACTAGTATATAATAATTACATTGAAATAATACGGAATAAAAACAGTCTTTGAGAAATGCCTTGCGCAGGCCCGATTAGAAAATCGTGTCGTGAGAAAAGGGTCGAGCAGAGCAAATTTTCAGCAGAAAATTATGTGTGCATTTCGAAAAGAGCTATTTTTATGAAGTATTATTTGGTTTGAATTTTAATTAAAAATTATTAATTTAAGTATTGGGTTTTAGTGGCTAGTTTCTAGTTAATTGTAAAGACTAGAACCTAGAAACTAGAACCTATAAACTAATATGAGTAAAATCATTGGTATCGATTTGGGGACAACAAATAGTGCGGTTGCTATTATTGAAGGAGGACAACCAAAAATTATTGAAAATATCGAAGGAGCCCGAACTACTCCGTCAGTGGTTACTGTTGCAAAAAATGGCGACAGAATGGTTGGATTACTTGCAAAACGTCAAGCAGTTACAAATCCTGAAAACACAATTTACGGAATAAAAAGATTTATAGGTCATTTATTTGATGATCCAGAAATTCAGAAAGACGACAAAACTACACCATATAAAATTCAAAAAGGTTCGACAGGAGGAGTTGAAGTAAAGCTCGGGGATCAATGGCTTCGTCCAGAAGAAATTTCTGCTAAAATTTTAAGTAAAATAAAAGCGGATGTTGAAGCAAAATTAGGTGAGAAAATTACTGAAGCAGTTATTACTGTTCCGGCTTATTTTAATGATGCCCAAAGAAAAGCAACAAAAGATGCAGGAGT
>CAZQOL010000005.1:17713-22837 GCA_964595185.1 uncultured Candidatus Saccharibacteria bacterium
GTGAAAAGAATTATAAATGAACCAACCGCGGCCGCACTTGCATATGGTTTTAATACAAAGAAGAATGAAAAAATTGTTGTCTACGATTTTGGAGGTGGAACATTTGATGTTTCCGTTCTTGAAGTTGGTGACGATGTGATTGAAGTTAAATCAACAGATGGTGACTCACATATGGGAGGTGAAGATATTGATCAAAAGGTTGTGAAGTGGATTGCGGATGAATATAAAAAAGAATCTGGTATTGATGTGACAAAAGATATGCTTGCTCTTCAGCGCTTAAAAGAAGCAGCCGAAAAAGCTAAGCATGAACTTTCAACAACAATGGAGTCAGAAATAAATATTCCATTTATTACTTCAGATGCCTCTGGTCCAAAACACTTACTGTTAAAGATGACAAGAGCAACTCTTGAATCACTTGCTGAAGAATATGTTTCTCGTTCGATTGAAATAACAAAAAGAGCTCTAGAAGCTTCACCATTTAAGATGAATGAAATAAATGAAGTTATTTTGGTAGGAGGACAGACTAGAATGCCAGCCATATATGAAGCAGTCAAAAAATTATTTGGCAAAGAACCAAATCGCTCAATTAATCCTGAGGAAGGCGTGGCTCGTAGTGCGGCAGTGCAAGCAGGAGTTTTACAAGGTGATGTTCGAGATGTTTTACTTCTTGATGTTATTCCACTTTCCCTTGGTATTGAAACATTGGGAGGAGTATCAACTAAATTAATTGATCGCAATACGACAATTCCAAGTTCAAAATCTCAGACATTTTCAACGGCGGCTGATAATCAGACCTCAGTTGAAATTCATATAACTCAAGGTGAACGTCCAATGGCAAGTGATAATAAATCACTCGGAAGATTTATCCTAGATGGAATTCCTCCTGCTCCACGTGGTATGCCACAAATTGAAGTTACTTTTGATGTTGATGCCAATGGAATATTGAACGTTAAGGCAAAAGATAAAGCATCTGGTAAAGAGCAATCAATCCGAATTGAAGCAAGTTCTGGTTTGACTGATGCTGATATTAAAAAAATGAAGGATGAAGCTGAAGCTCATGCCGAAGAAGATGCCAAGAAAAAAGAATTAGCTGATGAAAAAAATACAGCCGAGATGATGATCTTTACTGCCGAAAAATCGCTGAAAGAATATGGCGATAAAGTTCCGAGCGAAACAAAGACACAAGTAGAAGATAAGATTAAAGAAGTTAGAGTAGCAAAAGATGGTTCAGATTTGTCAGCGATTAAAACAGCTGTTGAAAATCTTACAACTGAACTTTCAAAAATTGGTGAAATAATGAATAAAGCAAATGCAGAAGCTAGTTCAAATCAAAACCCGACGCCTGAGGCTCAGGGAGAAGAAATAAAAGATGCCGAAACTACTGAAGGTACAAGTGCTGACAAAGGAGGTGCAGAAGTAAAATAATTAGTGATTAGCAAGCTAGTGATTAGTGATAAGACACTAATCACTAGAAACTAGTTACTAGAACCTAAATAATCATCATGTCCAAAAATTATTACGAAACACTTGGAGTAGATAAAAATGCCTCAAAGGATGAAATTAAAAAAGCCTTTCACAAGATGGCTCATAAATATCATCCAGATAAAAATAAAGGCGAAGATCAAAAATTTAAGGAGGTAAATGAAGCCTACCAGGTTCTTTCTGATGACCAAAAACGTTCTCGTTACGATCAGTTTGGTTCAGCCGATGGGCCAATGGGAGGTGGAGGCTCCGATGGATTTGGAGGCGGTTTTGAAGGTTTCGATTTCTCAGGTTTCCAAAATGGTCAAGGTTTTGATATGGGAGATATTGGAGATATCTTCGGTGATTTTTTTGGTGGAGGAATGGGCAGAGGAACAAGAAATGTTCGTCGAGGCCGAGATGTCCAGACCGAGATTGATCTAAGTTTTGAAGAATCCGTTTTTGGAGTTAAAAAAACTGTCTCTATTAATAAGCAATCTAATTGTGATATTTGTAAAGGAACTGGTGGAAAAGTTGGGTCTAAAATGAATACATGTAAAACATGTAATGGACAAGGACAAGTGCAGGAAGTTCGCCGATCTATTTTAGGATCATTCCAAAGCGTTAAAACTTGTGAAGAGTGTCATGGGAATGGAAAAATTCCAAGTGAAAAATGCTCAACCTGTAAGGGAGCCGGCGTATATAAGAGACAGAAAGAAATTGAGTTAAATATTCCAAGTGGCATTTCAAATGGTGAGATGCTTAAAATGACTGGCACCGGGGAAGATATTCAAGGAGGTCAGTCTGGAGATTTATATATAAAAGTAAAAGTCAGACCTCATGCAATTTATAAAAGAGACGGGATTAATTTAACTCTTGATTTATCGATTAAACTCACTGAAGCACTATTGGGGATTGAATATAAACTAAAGACATTAGATGGAAATGAAATAGAAGTAAAAATTCCTGAAGGAATTAATCACAATGAACTACTTCGTGTTCGTGGAAAAGGTGTGCCATCAAGTCATGGCCGGGGTGATATAATTATTCGCGTCCAAGTCAAAATGCCATCAAAACTCTCCCGTCACGGCAAAGAACTAATTGAACAATTAAAAAAAGAGGGAATCTAAATCATTTTGTATTTTGAAAAACTGACCCCGGTCAGTTTTTCTTTTGAAGCAAACCTAATTTGAGAGTGAATTATAGAGCGTGGATTGTTGCACTTCGAGGTTGAATTCAGGTATGCATATATTGACAAATAGGAAGTAATATGTTATATTCATTTTATGATGTTCTTTATATAATATTGAACGCGGTAGTTTAATGATTTTAGAACTTTTGAAATTATTAGATTGCCGCGACGGTAGTCTTTTGGCAATGTTGCCAATTGAACCTGTGAAAGGAAAATTATGTTAACAAAAAAAATTGAGGTGACCAAGCTGGAAGCTTGTGCACTTAGTATCATTCAGTGGTTCTTTCAAGAAGTGACTATTAAAAGAGAAAATAGCACTTTTAAAAAAAATGAAAGAATAAGTTTTACTCAGATCAACTTAAAAGTTGATGACAACCCTAACCGTAGTGGGGAGGAAATATCTTCCCAATATAAATACAAAAGGGTAAGAGTAAATGCCCAGTTTCTTTTATCAGAGGAAAGAATTATCGATAAAAGGCCGATAAAGGAAAACAATGATCGGGTAACTGCCGAAATTGTATTCGTGAAGGACTCGGAATCCACAGACTGGCAACTCTTCGTGGTAGGTATTGAATTTAATTTTGTCTATCACGATGGGCTCAAAGTGCACCACATTGAGTCATTTATTCGCTCATGGCCCCGCAATTATCTGGATAAATTATGTAGGCGTGGAGATTTGATTAATCTCACCGAACATATTTTGAGTTAGTGTTGCTATTTGTACTTTGATTAGGAAAAATATAAAGCCTGTTTGAGAGAAAGCCTAAGCTTTAATTTCAAACAGGCTTTTCTCATTTTTAGGTGATTATTTAAATTCGAACATCACCCCAAGTTCGGAGTACGAATTGACAAATATAAAAATTGTGATATCATATTAAAATTAATGGTTCTTTGATACTTGGTTTTATTGGTTTTCAGGGAAGATAAATTTTGTCTTTTGTGGAAACCAATTAAACCTAACCAAAATGAACACAACAACTATCATCTTTATGGCAATTTCCGTAATTGCTTATAGTGCATTAATTCACCACCTGTTCTATTTTCCCGGAAGAGTTTTCATATCAATGAAAAAACAGTTACTACAATCAATTGAAAAAGAAAATTCATCAAATTGGGTAAAAACAGAAATCGACAAGGAAACATTCTCAGAGTATATTTGGAAATATTTCCAAAATAGAGCACTTAAAATCTTAAGTCATAAAAGATTACAACTCTTTAAAATAATATTTTTACAAGGAGGATTTGCTTTTATGATATGGATTCTGATATCGTGTTGGTTTTTTGTCCCAAACGATATGAATATAGTTGTTTTTCTACCATACTATATTTTAAAATATTTTATGTTAATCCAACTACCAATCTTTCTAGGATTCTACTTTTGGCATCTTAAAAGATTTTCTAAATATATGGTTATTGGAGAACAAGAAAAGTTTATGGATGAAGTTAAGGCTCATATGGCAAAATTACAACGTGAGGCAGAAGATAGATTTTTTGATAAATATTCATAAGTAAAATTATAACCGTTCTTTTAAATGGAAAACCATTTAGGAGGGCGGTTTTTCATTTGTCTGATATATTTATCCGACTTTATCATAATCTCCAACCTATGGTATAATTTTTAAATGCACTATATAGCAATTGCAATATGTGATTCTGAAAATAAATTTCTAAAAGATAAAGTTGATACGATTCATAGAAAAGCGGAAGAAGAACTTAATGAGATATGTATTAAATCTATTGACAAAAATTTTGACGAAATTATTGATTTATATAAACAAGCACCAAAAGAAGCAATGGGTATTGATGCTTTAATAAATTTTTTTGAAAAGAAATTAGAAAAACCTCTGAATAAATTAATAGATAAAGAATTTGATAGTTATACTATCAGAGATGTTTTTTCAGTTAATAAATTATTAAATGACTTTCAAAATAATGATTTTGATAGATTTCCAGATGCCATATTTACCCCCAATTGTGAATGGATTAAAGAAGATTGGAGTGATAATGAAAAAGAGAGAACTAGATTATCAGATGAGTGGGAAAAAACAGTTATGAATATACTTAATAAATATAAAGATAAAGGAATTGTTATTGAGATAAATTGTGATTCATAATTTCTATCCGATTTCTCACCTCATTTTATTGCTTTATATAGATTTACTTTTCAACATCTTCATGTTCTCCTAGATTTTCATATTGATCTTTTTTATCTTTTGGTTTGTCAGGATCATAAAAAATCCCTCTTTCCATAGATTTTGTTATAGGATTATAAGTAAATGACTTTAGACCTTTTATATTTGGTAAATCTGCTTCTGATGTAGGGGTTATGGTTACTCCTCCATTTTGGACATTGCCTTCATTTATTACATTTCCTCTTTGTTCCATATGTTGATCTAATGGTTTTCCTATTGAGGCTTCAAGCGCGGATTGTTTTGCAAATAAATGCCCACCTGCTGGTTTATCAAATAAAG
>CAZQOL010000006.1:0-22114 GCA_964595185.1 uncultured Candidatus Saccharibacteria bacterium
ACAGTTGAGCAACTTGGGGTTGAAAAAGATGAAGTTACGCCAAGTGCCAGTTTTACAAAAGACTTAGGCGCTGATTCGCTTGATGTCGTTGATCTCGGAATGAAGATCGAAGAAGGCTTTAACATTACACTTCTTGATAAAGAGATGGAGAATATTGATGATGTCGAAAGTCTCGTCCATCTCATCCAGACAAAAATGAATTAGCGGTTTTTTCTTCATCAGAAGAACCTGTCACCAGAATATCGGTACAGGTTTTTTTATTACGATACTTACGATATTTTTCTCATACTAGCGATAGTAGGTGAGCTACTTCTTTGTTTGTAGCCTCAAGATCTCCTGCTGCTGTACCCCAATCATAGGTTCGAAATGTAGACTACCAAGCTAGCCTCAAAAATAACCCTTATAAATCAAGGGCTATTTTACCTACCTTTGTAGAAGTTCGAACCTAAATAATTTTGGTGTATAATAAATATACATATGGAAAAACAAGTAATCAAAACTGATGTAGTAGCTGGTGTTGTTATTAAACAAGATGGCAAATATTTACTAGTTCAAGAAAATTGTCCAGAAAGAAAAGAAGTCCATGAGACATGGAATCTTCCAGCAGGAAGAGTTGATGTAGGAGATACAATAGAAATAACTGCCGTGAAAGAAGCAAAAGAAGAGTCGGGGTTTAATGTTGAACTAATAAGAAAATTAGATATTTTTCAATATACGGCAACCGAAGCAGTAAAGCATGCTTTTGAAGCAAAAATTATTGGGGGGGGACTTAAATATCCAGAAGATGAAATATTAGATGCTAAATGGTATACATTTGATGAAATTAAAAATATGAAAGATAAACTCAGAAATATTTGGGTTTTTGATGCTATTAGTATTGTAGAAAATAATTGAGTCATTTTTATGGTTATAGACATAGAACTTACTTTGAATAGATGGGGATTTGGAAAAATTGCAAAAAATAAATTTCAGTTTATTTTTCTTCGTTTTTCTTTTTGGAGGATTCCAAATAAATATTCTATTTCTTTTGAAATTAATTGGAAAGTTGAAAGCGCAACATTAAAAAAATTGAAACGGATTTTAATCCAAAATAAAAATAAAAAGATTACCGTCTTAGGAACAACTTGTATAGGGAAAACTACCTTGTTGAAAGAAATATCAGAAGGAATAGAGATATCGAAATTGGCACCACCTTTAACTGATGAAGAAAATGATTTTTATTATAATGCGCCTCTAACCGAAGAAAATGAAGAAAAACGACTTGATTTAAGACCAAGACGTGCAGTTGTAAAAGCAGGACAACCAGCTTTTGGAACGGGGATAGCTAAGGGAACTGAATTGATAGTTTATTTAGATATTGACGATAAGACCTTAGAAAAAAGATGTCAAAGTAGAAGGGTTGCCATAACTGAAGCAAAACGTATGAAAGAATTTATTGAAAGAGAAATAAAGAAATCAAAACTACCAGTAATTACAATAAATGTAATTGATTAGTGGATTATACTTATTCGAACATCGTTCCAAGTTCGGAGCAAAATTTTAACCCATATTTTATAATGGTTATTTTTTGGACCAGCCTGCTCCCGACTACAGGAGGGCTGGCAGGGGTTAGTAGAAGTTCGAACCTAATTGACTTTGAATATAATTAGGGATAGTCTTAAAATAAATTAACCTAAATCATTTTTTATGGAAGAAGAAAAAGTATTATTAGATGCAACAGTTAATCTCTTGGTAAGAGACGATGAGGTTCTTCTTGCTATTAAAACAAGGAAGATTGGAGCAGGGTGTTGGAATGGTTATGGTGGAGGAATCGAAAAGGGAGAAAGTCCAAAACAATCGGCAATTAGAGAGTTAGAGGATGAAACTGGTAAAAAAATAGGCGACAAATTTATTACCACTTCTCCTGAGTACCTTGAGAAGGTAGCAATTGTTTTCTTTCATAATGTAAAAAGTGATGGCGAGTCATTCATTTGTAGGGTTCATTTTTTTATTATAAGAAAATGGGAAGGCGAAGCTGTTGATACAGATGAAATGATAAACCGAACTTTTTTCAAAATTAACAATTTACCATTCGACCAAATGATGCCAGCTGATAGAGAATTTTTCCCAATGATTCTAAATGGCAAAAAAATAATTGCTAAAGCCATGTATGGTCCTTATCAAAAAGAACTGCTTGAAGATGTAGAAATCCAAGAAGTTAGTTCTTTCCCAGAAGATTAAAGCCCACCTCTCACTATGTGATGTTCAGGGCTTTTAATTTATTTAAGTTAAACTCAATTGACAACTCCTTGATTTAGGGATAATCTGAAGAAAAACCACAAGTCAAATCACAAAATTTTTAGCCATGAAAAATCTGTCAACAAATACCAAGAAAAATCTTTTTGGTTTTCTTACCGTTGTAATGTTTATAATCGCAGGTCTGTATAAATTTTTACCTGGGATTATGAGTTTAGAAATTATTGGAACTATCTCTGCTGTACTTTGTTTTGTCTTTCTTCTTTTTTGGGTAAAAGAACTAAAAATAAATAATTCACAGAAAGGAGATTCAACTACTGTGTTAAAGACAGAAAAGTGCGTAGAAAATGAGGAAGCAATGCTTATAATTTATGAACTGCAAACTTTAATTAAAAAAGAAACAGGACATGGAATCAAATTTGTTTTTGAAATTGAAGATACGGGAATGATAAATTTGAGTGTTCCTCGTGGTTTTACTTTTGAATTGAGAGATAATGATAAAAACCCCACAACAAAAAAATTTCAAGGAAGAGATTTTGTTGAAGTTATAAATTCATTTCTTGAGTATTTTAAGGAAGGTAGTGAAGGAAAAATCACAGCAGATGAAAATAATTTTCAATTCCTTGTACAATTTCATTACGATAATGCATGGGTTGTGAATAATTCTCATGTTGGGCATTATGCTTATACAGATTCTTTTGATGAATAATGAAAGGCGGAGGAAATTAATCCTCCGTTTTTTTTATTCTCCCACAATACTCATTCGAATCCTAAAGGACTGCGTTTTCAACAAGCTGATTACAGCTTAAGAAAACGGGAGCATCATCCCCCTCCAGAGGCGGGCAGGCAAGTTCGGAACCAGATAGACAAATCCATGTTTATATGTTATTGTACAAACAATAATAGTTTTTTGAAATTAATCTCGTAGGCGAAAGCTGAATAAAAGTAAAAAAATGAAAACACTCAGAAATTATGTATCCTTCAAAATAGGATTCTTTATCAGAACTGCAAGGGCTTTGATTTTTATTTTTTTGACTAGCCTCTATGTTTTTACTGATCTGTTCTTAAAAGATGAGAACAATTTGCTTCAAAATATTTCAATTTTTGTTACCTTTGTAACATTTATTGAAATGACTCTAATAAATTACCAAGAAAAACTTTTTGGTACATGGTTTATGGCGGAAAGGCACAAAGAAACGACCTGCTTCAGAGGATTAATGTATCTCACGATAAGTTTATCGAGTACCATAACTTCCATTTTTTCACTTTTCTATTTATTTAAAAATTATAGTGACGATTCTATCTTCATGGTTTTAGTACCCACCTTAGTTTTGTTGTGGATTATTACGAAAGAACTTGGATATTGGGTTGCTACACAAGTATATTTCAAGAATAAAGAAAGAATTGAAAAATATCCAAACTATAAATTTCAACTGTAAAAAGGAGGTAAATTTTGAAAGAAAAAAGTGGTTTCAGTGGTGGTTTAATCGCCACCATTGTAATTGTCGCATTTGGTATTTATCTTGCGACGAACAATGTTCACCAAAATATTATAACCTGGATATTATGGACAATTTTAGATGCAATGATTCTATTTAGTAGTCTTGCTGCTGGAAATAAGCGCCCGTGGTTGCCCGCAGGATATACTCTTGGCTCGATTCTTGTAGTTGTAACTATTTTATCAAGGGGTGAATGGAAATTTGGACTAGTTGAGACTTTATCAGTAATTGGAGTCATTGCCTCAATTATTGTATGGAAAAAATCTGGACCTAGACTTGCAGTAATTACGAGTACTTTCGGAATGACAATTGCTGGAATTCCAGGAATGTATGATTCATGGTTACAACCAAATCCTGAAAGTTGGTGGCTATGGGCAGGAGTAGCTTTCTCCTGCATCCTCTCATGTTATGGAGCTAAGGCTTGGACAATCGAAGATCGTTTTCTTCCTTGTGCCAGCTTCGTCTTCAATTTAAGTATGATGATTTTTGTGCTTAGGTAAAAGGTAAAAATTTAATCAGCCGTCTTTTAACGAAAACTACGTTAAGAGGCGGTTTTTTTATTTGTCCATTATACTCATTCGAACGATAAGTTGACAATCCCTTGATTTAAGAATAATCTGAAGAAAAAGTGTAAAACCTCTAAAAATTAAATAAAGAGATGAAAAACAATATGTTAGAGATAATTTCTACCGATGGGCGGAAAATAATGGTGAATATATCAGATGAAATTTGCGCCCGCTTTGGGTTTCTCCACGGTGACATAGTAATTAAACCAGATGGAGTTGAAGCAACTATTCAGGGAGTTGGATCTGGTAATGATGGAGAAGATGTACTTTGGTACACCATTGATTGGAGCCAAGTTAATGCCCCAAACGGTAAAGGAGGAGCATGTTACTGGGGCGGAGTTAAGTTTCTACCTGATGCTGGTTTTGTAAAAAAAACGAGCGTGGAAACACTGAAAGAACCCCTTGAGAATGCAGGATTCGCAATCCTTGCTCAGGGTGTAAAACTCTGAAAAATTACAATAATTTGTTAAACCGCTTGGTTCGCCAGCGGTTTTTTATTTGTCTAAAATACAAATTCGAATCCTAAAGGACTGCGTTTTCAACAAACCGATTACAGCTTAAGAAAACGGGAGCATCATTCCAAGTTACAACTTCGCTTTAGCTACGTCGGTATGCAATCGGAGCTCGACGAATGGGAATGAGGAAGATACTGAGGTCACCAGACCGAATGTGCAAATTTTAAGCCATATTTTACAATGGTTATTTTTTGTACCCTAGATAGGTTACGGACAAGATGGTATAATTATAATATGAAAAAGAATATTTTAGTTTTGTTTTTATTTGCGCTGATTATTCCTTCTGTCGCATTTGCTTCTTGGTGGAACCCATTTAGTTGGAAGATTTTTCATAAACGAGAAATAGTACAACCAAAAGAAATTAAATTACAAAATGATTTAATGGATGAATCAATAATAATTCCTACACAGGAAATTGAAAATCCAGAAATAAAAAATAATCAAGATACATTATCATCAAAAGTTAAACAAGATATTAATACACATACATCAGTACCAATATCAACACCAAAACCTGTTGTTTTAAATACAAATAATAATCAAACCCAATTAGTTAAATTTAATAGTGATTGTCCTGTTTATGCATGGAGTACACAAAATTATGAATGGGATGCTGTGAATAAAAAAGAAATTCGAAGAAAAATTGTGCCAAGTTCTGACCACAATATAATCATGGCTGTTTTAATAAGTATTAATAATTGCTCAAAAGACTCAATTATACTTCTACCTGATCTGACAATAAATTTTACCCCTGAAACTAATTTATCTACAACTTTGACGAATATAAGATTAACTGACCAAAACGGGAATGCTTTAAGTGAGGTCATTCCAAAAATTATTTTACCAGATTCTTCTGTTTACAATTTGAAAATTTTAAAACCAGTAAAACTTGATTCTCCAGACCACACAACTTGGATTCAAATTAGAGCAACAAGTGGCCCAGAGCCTATTCCTGAGAATGGTTATTATGGTATTCAATTAAATACAGCTTCCTCATCTACTGGTGTTTTTTGGCCAAGAGATTATGGTTATTCATACGGGGAACCGAAGGGATAAAAATTAGTTAGGAATTTATTACTTCAATATCTCTATTCGAATATCTCTTCCAAAGGTGGGTAAGATTTGTGGAAGCCCGGACCTAATGATATAATTTTAATTATTATCTTAATTTATATTTATGGAAAAAAGTAAAGGTAAAATTTTTCTAAACACCCTACTTTGGGGTTTTGTGATTTGGCTCTTTGGTTATATATTGGGATTTGTGTTTTTTGCTTTTGTGCCAAAACAGATTATAGGATGGTGCGTTTCTCCATTGGGAATAATTTTTACACTTTGGGTGTTAATTAAAAAAATCAAAAGAGAGGAGTTTGGGTGTTATATAGGACTTGGTGTTATCTGGATGATTATGGCAGTTGTCCTTGATTACGTTTTTTTGGTCAAAATGGTTAAGGCGACTGACTATTACAAACTCGATGTTTATATATATTATGCTTTGGTCTTAGTCTTGCCGATAGCTGTCGGATGGTATAGGTTTGAAAAACTAAAAGTGTAAAATAATTATAAATTTAATTAAAAAATATTATGCAAAAATTTTGTCAGGCATGTGGAATGCCATTAACTAAAAAAGAAGATTTTGCTAAGAGTGACGAAAATTCTAATTTTTGTCTCTATTGTGTTAATACAGAAGGTAATGTTAAAACTTGTGAGGAAATATTTGAAGGTGGTGTGCAGTTTTTTGTCAGTCAAATCGGAGGCGAAAGAAAAATGGCAGAAAAGATTACAAGAAAAAATATGATTGGTTTATCATATTGGAAAGACAAAGATTGCCCAATTCTAAAAGGAGAGATGGCTACAGAAGAAGAGTTTGCTGAGGTTATGAAGAAGTTAGAATAAAAATAGTAATTTATACACTAATTATTTACGAATATTGATATAATTGATATAATAGAATTATGCAAAAAATAGCAACACGAATTTTTATTTATTCATCAATCGTTTTTGGGATTATTGGTATTTTGGTTGTAATAACTGGTTCTGGGCCAGATACACCAGATTCAAAGATAAGTGAAATATTAATTAGACTCTTATTTGCAACTGTCTTCATTATTCTACCTTCATTTGCATTGAGCTTGGCTAGCAAGTATCTAAAAGATAAAGCCTAATTTTGGTATAATAATTGGATGTCCAATAATTCGAACAATTTATTTCTTCATGCTGATGGGGATTCTTTCTTCGTTTCGTGCGAGGTATCACAATACCCTGAGTATAGAGGTTTACCAGTCGTTGTAGGAGAAGACCGGGGGATAGCCGTTGCTATGAGTTATGAGGCTAAAAAACTTGGTGTGACTCGAGGGATGCCTGTTTTTCAAATTAAAAAACAATTTCCAAAAGTTATTATTCTTCCGCACCATTTTGATTTATATAATAAGATTTCGAATGATGTATATAATATTTTTTCATCATATCTTGAACAAGTTGAAGTGTATAGTATTGATGAATGTTTTATGATAATTAAACCATCAGATATAAAATATGCTGGTAGTCTTGAAAAACTTGTTAATGTTATTAAAAATGAAATTAAAAATAAACTCGGAGTTACATATTCGTTTGGTCTCGGACGAACAAAAGCTCTAGCAAAGACTGCATCAAAGCTTGATAAGCCGAATGGGATGATTTTGCTTTTAACTGAAGAAGATGAAATAAATGCATTAAAGAAGACAAAGATTGAAGATATCTGGGGTATTGGTCGGCAAACGGTTCCAAGGCTGCGTAATATGGGAATAAAAACCGCATACGATTTCGTACAATATCCAAATGAACAGATTGAGAAACATTTTACATTACCACTTTATAATCTTAAAAAAGAACTTTCTGGTATATCAATATTTAAAATTGATTCGGAACATGATCCCAGGAATCAGAAATCAATTCAATCAACCTTGACCTTCAAGCCCCCATCTTCATTAGAGAGCATAATTTTTGCCGAACTTTCAGAAAATGTCGAAAGAGCTTGTGAAAGAGCAAGGGAGCTGGATCTTGTTACTAATAGTGTTTCTTTTTTTCTAAAAAATACGGCTTTTGTGTATGTAAGTGGAGAGAGTCATTTATCACAGTATACCAATAATCCAAGTGTAATATTAAATGCGATTGAACCCGTACTGAAAAAATTAATACGTAGTGATAAAAAAATTCGTACAACTGGAGTCACTCTACGAAATTTATTGCGTCGGGAAGAAATACCTAAAGATTTGTTTGGTTTATTAGAAAAAGCTGAATCGAAAAATATAATTGAAGAGGTGGGTGATAAGATAAGAGAAAAATTTGGTCAGAATGCATTAAAGCACGCCTCATCACTAAAGGGGGGTGGTAGTAAAAGAGGGAATTCATTTCCAAAAATTCATTAGAGTTTGTTTGATAAAATATTGTTTGGGATTGGCATTAATTTTAGGATTTAAATTAATATGTTAATAACATATTAAAATTTAGTATTATATAGTATATAATGTTTATAAGTAACGTACATGTTGGGTTATATTATTTTTTAACTAATTATTATGAATAACAAAAAAGCTATTATAAAAAATGTTATTACTGTTGTTTTGGGTCTATTGTTTTTTTTACTTATTATTAAATTTTTCCCTGTTGTTTCAAACCCAGATTACCAAAATGCCAAAAATGAGGAAATTTCTGGTAATTTTAAAGCTGAAGCCTTGAAATATGGGGGGATATCAACATCGGCAAAACAAATAGTCGAAGTAAATACTGGTACGACAAGCGTAACTTCAAAAACGGGATCGACCACTGCAACAGTAGGAACAACTACAAAAAAAACATACCCATCGAAACCAAGTCAGAATTTTACAACTGGTACAACTAGCACTTCTCCAACATCAAATACGAGTACCACTCCAAAACCAACACCCAAACCAACTCCAACGCCAACAATAACCATAACTCCAGAATCGCCAACAACAAATACAACTCCAACTACTACAGCAGATGCTAATCCGAAACTTACAACAACAAACACTTCCCCAGAAAATATTACTGATACTAATCCTGAAGATACTACTACAACTCCAGAGTCAAGTGATGGAGAAATAAGTACAGGAGAAGAGAGTCAGGATTCTGTAAGTCATGAAAGTGGAAATAATTCTAGTGGCTCAATTTCGGCAAATTCTGGGTCAACACAAAATAATATTGGTCATCAAACGACTGGGTATGTCCCGGGAGTTTTAATCGGACCGCAAATTTCTGAAAAGATTAATAATGTTGTTGAAACATTACCAGCACCAATTAAAGAAAAAATTGAAAAAGCTGGCAAAACCGCCACAGTGGCAACCGCTAAAACTGCTGAGGTGGTCTCATCTACTTCAGGTCAAACAGTTACAGTGGCAGTTACTTCTGCGGGGGCGGTAGCCGGAGCATCAGTTTCTGCTTCAGCAGCCTTGTCTGTTAATGCTCTTGCGTTTTCGGATTCTCTTTTTGGTATAATTCGTCTATGGGGAGTTTTTCTTTCTGCGCTTGGTTTAAGAAAAAAAAATAAACCATGGGGATCTGTTTATGATAGTGTTACTAAACAACCACTTGATCCCGTTTATGTTTCATTGGAAAATATGGAAGGTAAAGAGGTTGCTTCAGCTATTACTGATTTAGATGGGAGATATGGATTTTTAACCCAAGCAGGATCATACAAATTAAATGTTCATAAAAATAATTATGAATTTCCATCTAAAAAAGCAATGGGGAAGAGTAATGACCAAATATATTCTGATTTATATTTTGGTGAAATAATAAATATTTCAAACGATGGTGAGGTCGTGACAAAAAATATCCCGATGGATTCTTTGAAGTTTGATTGGAATGAATTTGAAAAAAATAGAAGAAAGTTAATGAAATTTTATTCAAAAAGAAATGTTATGTTTGTCCGAATAGCAGATATTTTGTTTAGCTTGGGATTATTGATTACAATAATTTCAACCATAACTTCTCCAAAGGTTTATAGTATTGTCGTTCTTGTTATCTACATAATCTTGTATATAGTCAGAGGATTTTCAATTAAATCAAAATCATATGGCTCAATCATAGAGAAGGAAGGAGGGAGTCCATTGTCTTTTGGTATAATTCATGTGAAAAAATCTTCAGACGAGATCGTTCATAAAGTCGCAAATAAAATAGGAAGGTTTTATTGTTTGGTTCCCAATGGAGTCTATGAAATAAGTATAGATAAAAAAATTTCTGATGAAGAGTATGTAGAAATCTATAAAGAGGATGGTTATGAAGTTAAAAATGGACATATAAATAAAAAATTTCAGGTTTAACTTTCACCAGAATTTTTTTCTTGAAAAGCCCAATAGTCTTTGACTATTGGGCTTTTCTAACAATTATTTATAGAAGGATTAGGTTTATTAAATAAAATTTGATAATATTAAATCTTATATGGATGCCCAAACAAATTTAATAATTTTATTCGTAGTTATTGTTGTGGGATTTTTAATTTTGGATCTAGGGTTTTTGAATCGAAAAAGTCACAAAGTTGAATTCCGACCGGCTCTTTATCAGTCGATTTTTTGGATTGCGATTTCTTTGGTTTTTGGTCTATTGATTTATTTATTTTTAAGTAAAGAAATGGCCGTGGAATTTATTAGTGCATATGTTACAGAAAAGATGCTTTCAGTGGATAATCTTTTTGTCATTTTACTAATTTTCAGTTATTTTAAATTAGAAGAAAAATATCATCATCGGGCTTTATTTTGGGGAATATTTGGAGCCATTATATTTCGTGGAATTTTTATTGGAGCTGGAGCTTATATAATTCATCAATTTTATTGGGTTTTGTATATTTTTGGAGGGGTATTATTATATACGGGAATTAAACTATTGCGAGATAAAAAAGAAGAGCATATTGATTTTAAGAATAATAATATTATTAAGTTTGCTCATAAATTATTACCATTTACAGACAGTCATCATGGAGGAAAATTCTTTTTAAGAGAAAAAGGGAAATTTTATTTTACATCACTGTTTATGATAGTCTTGCTTGTTGAAGCCACAGATATTATTTTTGCGGTTGATTCTATCCCAGCTGTATTTGCTATTTCACAAAATCTGTTTGTAGTTTTTACTTCAAATATTTTTGCCATAATGGGACTTCGAGCTTTATTTTTTTTGATTGAGAATATTTTGCATAAATTTCATCATTTACAAAAAGGTTTAGCACTTATATTGTTGTTTATTGGAGCCAAGATGCTTTCTGGAATTTTTGGTATTCATATTTCTTCACTGGTTTCATTTGGAGTTATTATTTTTGCCCTTGTCTCGTCTATTGTCTTATCTATTGTTTTTCCAAAGAAGATTTAGCAAGCTTAAAATAGCTTTTGAATTGGTCTATATCTATGGTATAGTGTATTAGTGTTAAGACACGGGAACCACGTCGAAGTTTCAAGCAAAAATAATCAAAAATAATCATATGATGACAGGAACAATCAAAACTCTTACAGATAAAGGATTTGGATTTATCTCTCGCGAAGGTGAGACTAAAGACTTATTTTTTCACTCTAAGGAATTAGTTGGTGTTACATTTGACGAACTTCAAATCGGCGACACTGTCTCCTTTGAAGTTACTGAAAGTGAAAAAGGACCAGCTGCAACAAAAGTATCAAGAGTTTAATCTCTAGATATCTTAAAGAAAACCCTCTTTTGTGATTACAAAAGAGTGTTTTCTTTTTATCTGATTGGATTAATTTTATATTTTAGTGTATAATGCATGAAGTAATTTATTAATAATTAAGCAATTAGCGTCGCGTTTCAATCGACATTACGCGACATGATTTTGCAAAATCATATGGCAAAAAGAGCAACGTCACTTCATCCACATAAAAAGTCTAGACATTCTCCAAAGACAGCAAAAAGATTGGCTGTTAAGCAAGTTATGTTAAAGAATAAGACTGATAAGAAAAAATCTGTCGCGAAAAAGAATAAATAAAAAACTAATAAAATCTCCCAGATAGGGCTTTAAGCCCTATCTGGGAGATTTTTGTTGACAAATTCATTAAATAGTTATATACTCTTTAAGTAAGTTGTATTCTCATTGGTTTTTCCGCGCCTTGTGCGCCTATAGCCTTATCCCTCGTGATAGTCTTTATGAAAAACAAGGGAGAAGGTGCCTAGTCCGTCTTACTTTTATTTTAATAGACTGGGTTAAAAATTATGTATAAACAAAATAACCGAAGCACAAGCTCCGGACGGTCTACTTCGCGTTTTACGGGCAGTAGGAAAATTTCAGGTGGAGGTAATTATAAAAGCCGCGGAAGTTCAAACAATAGGGGAAGATCATCGAAAGGGCGATTTGGTGGTGGAAGTACAATTAGTCATTCAAGATTTATTTGTAAAGCGGATCCGATTATTGAGAGTGCTCCGTATGAGCCTGTTAATAAATTTTCTGATTTTAAAATTAGTGAAGTTTTAAAAAATAATATTATTAAAAAGGGATATATCAATCCTACTCCTATTCAAGACGAAGCAATTCCAGTGGTTCTTAAGGGCCGGGATGTTGTGGGTATTGCAAACACGGGAACGGGTAAAACTGCTGCGTTTTTGATTCCACTTCTTGATAAAATAATAAATAATCCTCGTGAAAAAGTTTTAGTTATTGTTCCAACAAGAGAACTTGCAACCCAAATAAACCAAGAATTAATAGAATTTAGAAATGAACTTAGAATATATTCTGTTTGCTGTGTTGGAGGAGTTGGAATTCATAATCAAATATCGGGTCTTCGTCGGCAAAATAATTTTGTGATTGGGACGCCAGGTCGTTTACGTGATCTTGTGGATCGTAAAGCAATTCACTTGCCAGAATTTAAGACAATTGTTTTGGATGAGGCTGATAGAATGCTTGATATGGGATTTGTAAACGATATGAGATTTTTAATGAACAACATGGCACCCAATAGACAGACATTATTTTTTTCTGCCACAATTACTAGCGAAATTGATAAATTAATTAAGGAATTTTTAAATAATCCAGAGAAAATTTCAGTAAAAACTGGTGATACTGCTCGAAATGTTGAACAAAATATTGTTCGGGTTCCTCATGGCGGAGATAAGATTGATTCACTTCATAACCTTTTATCACAGAAAGAATTTTCAAAAGTTTTAATATTTGGAAGAACTAAACATGGAGTTGAAAAACTTTGCCAGACACTAATTAAGAATGGTTTTAAGGCTGAGTCAATTCATGGTGATAAAAATCAAACTCGACGTCAAAATGCTCTGAGAGCTTTTCGCGATAATCATAGTCAGATTTTAGTTGCAACCGATGTGGCAGCTAGAGGGCTTGATATTCCGAATGTAACTCATGTCATAAACTTTGAAGTTCCAGCGACATATGAAGACTATGTTCATCGCATTGGTAGAACAGGAAGAGGAAATCAAACTGGGGTGGCTTTAACTTTTGTTAATTAATTTTTAAACTTGTGGTTTTAAAATAAAATATTTGTTATAATAAATTTATGGAAAATTTTAAATTTATGTTATTTTCAATTTTTATCTTGGTCGTCTTGGGCTTCGGAGGTTATTGGGCATTTTCGACAATAGAATCCGGAAGTTCACATGTTGATTTGCAAAAGCAAAAAGAATTAGAAATTGCGAACGAAGATTTAAAAAAGGAAATTACCGCTCTAAAAAAACAAATAAGTCTCTTGCAAACGGAAGAGAGTTTAGTCAAGGAAGATGAAAAAGTATTACCAGAAACACCAAAAGCTGATCCGGTTGTCCCTGTTGTAAATAACAACGTAAATAAAAATCAGGGGCTTATTAATGAATTACAAAAACTCGTTGATGGGAACATATACCTAAAAAATAAATCGCAAGGTCCAGCTGTTGGGTCTGTTCAGAAGTTTTTGAATTTATATAATAAAACATCATCAAAAGTAGATAATGATTATGGGGCAACAACTAGTACGGCTGTCCGAGTTTTCCAAAAAGACCAAGGATTAAGTGTTGATGGTGAGATTGGGCCTGGAACTTTAAAAAAGATGATTAGCTGGCTAAAAAGTCACTAATATTTTTTTTAGAATCACATTAAAATATTAATTTTTAAAATGAACAATTTATCTATTTTTTTATCCGTTTTTCCGTTTTTTGTTTTTATTTTCTTATTATTTATAAAAAAGACTACGCTTATTAAGGCTTCAGTTGTGACTTTAGCTCTTTACACGGTACTGGCTATTTTTTATTGGAAAATTTTAAACTCGTTTTTATTTATATCTTATGGTAAGGGTATTTTTGTGGCCATAGATATTTTCTTTATTATTTTTGGGGCGGTTTTTTTCCTTGAAATACTAAAAGCTTTAAATGTCATTAAAAATATTTCCTATTATTTATCTGGAATTTCAAAAGATTATCGAGTTCAAGTTATACTTATAGCTTGGTTCTTTGAATGTTTTCTTGAGGGAACAGCTGGTTTTGGAGTGCCAGCTGCGATTGCTGTACCTCTGTTGATTGGTTTGGGAATACCACCAATCCGAGCATTAGTAGTTGGTTTACTTGGGAATAGTATTCCTGGAATTTTCGGAGCAGCAGGGACTCCAATTAAAGTTGGCTTTTCAACTTTACATGTCTCAGGAATTCCTTTTTATGCAGCTTTGTTTAATTTTGTTGGGATATTAGTTCCAGTCTTTATGATGTGGATAATTACTAAAGATAGGCCCAATAGAAGAAAAGAATTTTTGGCTGTAATCCCTTTTGCTTTGTGGTCAGGAATTCTTTTCTTGGTTCCATCTTTCTTAACCGCTAATTATATTGGACAAGAATTTCCATCAATAATTGGATCAATTGTTGGTTTATCTCTTGCTATTTTATCAATCAAGATGGGCTTATTTGTTCCCAAAGATAATTTATCAATTAGTGAAGGTAAAGAAGAGGGTGTACGTACTATGTCGGCTTTGAAATCTTTTATGCCTTATGGTATTTTAGTTATTTTATTAATACTAGGAAAAATTATTTTAGCCAAAGCTGGTATTCCAATAGGAATTGGATTTAAACATACCCTTAATTTATTTAACCCCGGTTTCGTCTTTGTTATTACAGGTTTGATTGTGATAGTAATTTGGCAAAATAAAAGGGAAATTATTCTTAAATCGATTAAGTCTGCTTTTTCTGGTGCAATTATTCCATTTTTTGTGATTTCTTCCATGCTTGCAATGGTTCAAATTATGATCAATTCGGGTAATAATTTATCTGGTATTCCTTCGGCAATTAATTTAATCGCTAAAACAATAGAAACTAGTTTCCTCCCGTTTTTTGCTCCTTTTGCTGGAGCTTTTGGGGCTTTGATGACCGGCAGTGTGACCACTTCAAATGTAATGTTTGGCTCACTATTTAACACAACAGCTCTAAGTATGGGACTTGATACAAGTATTATTTTAGCTTTATTGGTAGTTGGGGCTGGAGTCGGTAATATGATTGCTCTGGCTGATATTTTAACTGCCGAAGCTGTTGTTGGAGAAAAAGATGCTGAAAGAAAAATAGTCAGAGGGGTATTAATTCCATGTCTTATCTGTTTAACAATTGTTGGTATTATTGGAATGATTGTTTTAAAATCCTAAAATTATTATGAATATATTTAAAAAAATTTACCAATTTTTTGATAAACTAGAAGATAAAATTAGAGGTCAATTAACTCACTTTCCTTTGATTTATGCTTTTGTTGGAAGTATTGGGATTGTATCAATCTGGCGAGGTATCTGGCACATTGAAGATAGTTGGAATATGTCAGGCGAGGCGTCTTTATTTTGGGGAATTTTAATAACCATATCCACGGGTTTATTTGTTTCTTTTTTTATTGGAGAAAATATTATAATTTCTGGTCTTAATAAAGAGAAAAGGATTGATGAAAAAACTGAAGAGGAGATACATAAAGAAAGAGGAATTCTAGAAAAAATACAAAAAGATATTAAGGAAATTAAAGAATATCTTACAAATAACAGGGAGATAAAATAAATTTTATTTTATATAAGGTAACTCAATAAAAAATGTTGACCCTTCATTTTGTCCGTTCGATCGGGCGTATATCTTTCCATGATGTCTTTTGATAATTTTTTTTGATAAATATAATCGCAAACCAAGACCGTCGGTATTTAATAATTTGGCTTTTTCTCCTCTATAAAATTTCGAAAATATTTTAATTTTATCCCAAAAATTTAACCCAATACCTGTATCACTAATGAAAAAAGTTAATTTATTTGGTCCAGAGATACAATCAATAAGAATTTTTCCATTTTTATTTGTGTAAAAAATAGCATTTTCAATTAACGTATCAAAAACAAATGATATTTTTTTAAGATCTATAGTCAGAAGAGGGATATCTTTTAGGTTTGATATCTGAAAAGAAATAGTTTTTTTATTGATTTTCTCACGGTATTTTTTTATTGATTCTTCTATTATTTCTCTTATAGAAGTAGCTTCAAAATAATATGTTGAAGTATTATTTATATCCTTAATGCCAACTAAAACATCAATAATATTTAAAATGTTCATAACATTATTATTGATATTTTGTAAAAATAAATTTTTTTCGTTTTGTGGAAGATTTTTTTCTAATTCTTTGGTGTGCCAAGATATACTGGTTAATGGAGTGCGAAAAGTATGATTAATAATCAATATAATTTCTTGTTCAAGCCTGTTTTCTCTGATTTTTAATTTTATATATTGATAGCAGAAATATATAACACTAATAAAAAAAACTGTTGGAATAAGCCAAATTGGTAAAGTATATATAATTGTAATTTTTTCATTTTTAAACATTAAGAAAAATATTACTATAATATATAGTATTAATGATGAAATTTTTAAAAATTTAAATATTTTGTTCACTTATAGATTATAACCCATTTTTTGTTATAATATAAGTATGTTTATTAAAGTTAAGGTTCAAGCGGGAGCAAAGAAAGAAATAATCAAGCAGAAAAATAAAGATACGTATGTAATTTCAGTTAAGGAACCAGCCGAGCGGAATCTTGCGAATAAAAGAGTCTGTGAGATTATCGCTATCTCTTTTGGAGTTCTCTCTCAAAATGTTAGAATTATAAGTGGGCATCAGAGTCCCAATAAAATATTATCAATTAATTTACCTAAAGCAACGCAATAATTATTAATAATTTAATTTTAAAATATGAAAACAAATATTAAAGCCACCAATA
Source organism: uncultured Candidatus Saccharibacteria bacterium (assembly GCA_964595185.1). GTDB lineage: Bacteria > Patescibacteriota > Minisyncoccia > Phycocordibacterales > UBA9973 > UBA8515. The sequence goes on from CAZQOL010000006.1 coordinate 17,016, forward strand.
TTGAATTAACTAGTGCAATTAACGACTATGTTAACAAGCGTTTACAGGCGTTAGAAAAATTTACAAAAGATAAAGAAATTGTCGCTTATGTTGAAGTAGGGAAAACAACCAAACACCACAAAGAAGGTGAAATATTTAAGGCGGAATTTAATCTTGAAATTTCCGGAGTAAAATTTTACTCCGTTTCAGAGAAAGAAGATTTATACCAAGCCATTGATGATGCAAAAGAAGAAGTAGTTCATCAAATAAAAAATGATAAAAAACGAAAACAAACTCTTTATAAAAGGGGAGCAAGTAGTGTTAAAAAAATGTTGAAAGGAATATCTGACAGAAACCCATTTACTTCGAAATACTAATTTGTCGAAGAAAATCTTCATAATTTATTTCTTTTTTGCCCTCAGGGGTGACTTTCAAAATATTGAATAGGTTATTTTCGTATGTAGCGTAATTAATTTTTACTCTAATTTTTTTGTCATTTTTGTTTACAAAAAAATAAGTTCCGGGCCAGCCATCATAAGCTCGGTATTTATTGTAGTTTTCTTTCGGGTTGCTGTTTAGATTAATTTCTCCGTCCGCTTTTGTAATTTTAGAACAGTATGTCGCTTCTGATTCATTTTGTGGTTTCGGGGAAATTTTTTGTTCGAGAATATTTGGAATAATTTCAGACAGCAAATTACCGCCAATATCAATTAATTTATTTTTTATTTCCTCTTTCGTCTCATTTAACTCTACTTTAATTTCTTTGCTTGCAAGTATTGGTCCGCTATCTAATTTAAATGCCATTTGTTGTATACTAATACCTGTCGTATCATCGCCATTTAAAAGGGCAGATTCTAATGGCGAGGCTCCTCGATATTTTGGAAGTAGAGAATAGTGGATATTTATTGTTCCCAGCTCGGTCATTTGTATAATATATTCAGGTAATATCTTACCATAAGCTACAACGATGTTGAGTGATATTTGATAATCGGAAAGCAACAAACGAAATTCATCATTAATTTTTTCTGGCTTAAGACACTTTATATTATTTTCTTTTGCCCAAAGACTAGTGGGAGTTTCTTTTATCTCAAGACCACGGCCAGATGGTTTGTCCGGAGATATATCCATTTTTTTTTAATATTTCTAATGTCTGGGAAGAGACGAGAGGTGTTCCCCAAAATGCAAAATTAAAATTTTTCATAATATTAATCTGTAAAAATTTCTTGTAAGTCTTTAGCTTTGTCAGTAAATAAAATTCCATCTAAATGATCAATTTCATGCTGAAATATATGCGCAAGCAATCCAGATCCATCCATCTCAAATTTTTTCCCGAATTCATTATAGGCTATAACTGTTGCTCTCGTTGCTCGCCTAACTTTGCCATAAAGTGGCCTGACTGATAAACAGCCTTCGGTCATTAGTTTTTTATCTTTAGAAATTTTTTTAAAAACAGGATTAATAAATACTAAATTTGGTTTTTTTTCAATTTTAAGATTTTTGGTTAGTTCACCTCGAATGAAATTTTCATCAAAAATTTTGCTTGATATTATAAACAGCCGAAGTGACACTCCAATCTGTGGTGCAGCGATTGCTACTCCATCATATTGAGAATCAAGGGCAGTATCCATATCACTTATAATCTTCTGAATTTTTGCTTTTGGAATACTAGATATTGGTATTTCTTTTGATATTTTACGCAAGACCTTATCTTCACTTTGAACGATTACTACCATATTTTTATTTTAGATTTTTAATATATTCAAGCAATTTTGAAATTTTTATTGTTTCCTGTGATCGGTTATTCATATTTCGAAAGATCACGGAATCTTCTAAAGCTTCTTTTTGTCCAAAAATAATGGAATACTCCATGCCTAATTTTTCAGCAATAGCAAGTTGCGCTCCCAAATTATCTTTCGATATAGATTGAGCAATTGATATTTTACCTTTTCTTAATATTTCGATTACATTTAGTGATTTTAATTTGGCATCAAAACCAAGTTGGATAAAATAGATTTTTGGTTTTTTAATAATTCGGGGCGATAATTTTGCAAACCAAGGAGATTCAACAATTCGATCAACTCCGATAGAAATCCCAACTGCCGGAATATCTTTCTTGCTTCCTAATTGTTTGCCTAGATAATCATAGCGTCCTCCACCTGTAATTGTGATTTTTTTGCCAGATTCATTATCTTCTTGAACTATTTCTATAACAGTTCTTGTATAGTAAGAAAGACCACGGACTAAGCATTTATTAATTGTATATGGTATTTCCATTTGTTCTAAGTATTCTAAAACTTCTTTGAAATGTTTTTTGCACGAAGGACATAAATGAGACAGACTTTCTGGGGCACTTTGATTAAGTTCAATAGTTTTTTCTTCCTTTGAATCAAGAATTCGAAGGGGATTGGTTTTTAGTCTTTCTTTATCTATTGTTGGAAGAAGGTTTAAATTTTTTCTATAAAAAGCAGTCAATTCTTTAATGTAAGAAGACCTGCATTCTTTATCGCCAATAGAATTTATTTCTACCGATAGATTTGTGGCGCCAGCTTCGGTAAGTATTGTCCAAGCAGTTTTTAAAACAAGGGCGTCTAAAATGCTTTTCTCACTCCCAATTACATCCATATCAAATTGCCAGAACTGTCTATATCGTCCTTTTTGTGGATTATCATGACGAAAGACAGGTCCATAACTATAGAACATTAGGGGTTGGGGTAGGGCTTGCATTCCATGTTCTATATAGCTACGCATTATTCCTGCGGTGTGCTCTGGACGAAGTGCTAAATGATCTCCACCCTTTGTCTTAAGGGTATACATTTCCTTATCGACAATATCTGTTCCGATTCCAATTGAGGAAGTAAAGACGTCCTCAAGCTCAACAATTGGAGTTTCAATTGGTTTAAAACCATAATAAACTGCAATTTCTTGAGCTTTTTCAAAAAAACCTTGGAATTGATAATATTGATTATCAATAATATCTCGCATTCCTTTCACAGAAGTAGGAGGTATTTTTTTATTTTTTTTATTTTCCATAATTATTATTCATGAGATCCAGGTAAATAGGAAATCTCATTAAATGGTAAAAGTCTTAAATATGCTCTGCCAACAATTAATTTATTTGGTAACATTCCCCATGTGCGAGAATCAGAACTTTTATTTCTGTTATCTCCCATGACAAAATATTCGTTATCTTTGGTTTTAAAAGTTGAAGATGTGTCAAAATATTCTTTGACATATGGTTCATCTAATATAAAACCATCTTTGTTTTCTTTATTGATTATTTTTATTTTTCCGTTATTAATTATTATTTCTTCATTTGGCATACCAACTATTCTTTTAATAAAAAATCTTTTAGTATCTCCTGGATAGCGGAAAACTATTACATCACCACGTTTTGGTTCTCCTGTGATGTATGAGAATTCATCAACTATTAGATATTCGCCATCATGGAAAGTTGGGAACATTGATTCTCCGCTTACAACAAATGGTTGAGCGACGAACATTCGAATTGGAATTACGATGATAAGTGCAATGATTGCAAATTTGATTAAATCCCAAGCATCATCAAAAAATTTTTTAAATTTTGTTTTACCATTAATATTATTAATTTGATTATTATTATTTTCCATATGTTTTATATTTTATCACATAAATACTCTTGACAGAATAGACAAAAGCATGTTCTGTTATTATTAAAAAATTTTAAAATTAAAAATTTAGCTGTGATATTATTTTATATGATATAATAAAAAAATGACATTAATTGTGGGGCTAGGAAATCCAGGTGAAGAATATAAAATTTCAAGACATAATACTGGTTTTATTGTACTTGATTTTGTTTTGGGCAAAGTGGACTGGAAACAAAGTTCTGGAACGAAGGCTCTTTTTTATAAAGATTCAATTCTTAAAAAGCCGGTTTTATATTTAAAACCACAAACGTTTATGAATAATTCTGGTGTAGCTGTTTCTTATACTCAAAATGAAAAAAGTAAAATTAAATCTGAAAATATAATTGTGATATATGATGATATAGATTTACCCCTTGGAAGTTTAAAAATTTCTTTTAATCGCTCATCAGGCGGACACAATGGATTAGAGTCAATAATAAAAAAAATTAAAACACGAGAATTTGTCCGTATTCGTATTGGTATATCGCCAACAACACCATCGGGTAAAATTCGTAAACCAAAAGGGGAAGAAGCGATATTAAAATTTTTGCTTGGTAAGTTTAAGGACGATGAATTAAAAGAATTAAAAAAGATTTCAAAAAAAGTTGCCGAAATAATTGAAATGATTGCGATAGAAGGTAAGGATAAAGCTATGAGTGTTTATAATTAAAACTTAACGACGATTATTAATTAATTTATTATATTTATGAAAAAAATTTTATTTAAGGGATTTTTTGTTTTAGTGATTAGTTTTATTTTTTTAATTACTTTTATTTATCCCATTGAAGCTTCGGCTGACAGTTGGACAGCTCAAACATTGGCGGGCTCACGTGACTGGCAATCTATTTCATCATCTTCAGATGGCACTAAATTAGTGGCGGTGGTAAATGGCGGCTACATTTATACTTCTATTGACTCAGGTGCTACTTGGACAGAACAAACAAATTCAGGTTCACGCAATTGGCGTGCTGTTATATCCTCTTCTGATGGCACTAAATTAGCCGCTGTAGTATATGGCGGCTACATTTATACTTCTATTGACTCAGGTGCTACTTGGACAGAACAAACAAATTCAGGTTCACGCAATTGGGTTTCGATTACCTCATCTTCTGATGGAACAAAATTAGCCGCTGTGGTTCAAGGTGGCTACATTTATACTTCTATTAATTCAGGTACTGTTTGGGTACAGCGAACAAGCTCTCGACAATGGCAATTTATTACCTCATCTTCTGATGGAACAAAATTAGCAGCGGTGGTTGGTGCTCCTTTTGGTGGAGGTAGGTATGTGTACACTTCTTCTGATTCAGGTGCTACTTGGGTAGAAAAAACTTCTTCTGGACAACGTTTCTGGGTTTCTGTTTCTTCTTCCTCTGATGGCACTAAATTAGTGGCGGTGGTAAATGGCGGCTACATTTATACTTCTATTGACTCAGGTGCTACTTGGACAGAACAAAC
>CAZQOL010000007.1:0-5315 GCA_964595185.1 uncultured Candidatus Saccharibacteria bacterium
TGACAAATGTTGTTATCGTATTGATTTGATTATTTTGGTATTCAAATCCCCTATTTTCTGTTTTAACTATTTCAATTTGGAAATTAAAATAATCAAATCAATAATTCAAAACAAACAACCAAAAACCAAAACAAAATGGAAAATTTACTAATTTTAAATCTCAATACTGGAATGGTATGGGGATTAACATTCGGAATAATTATTTCACTCCTAATATTGTTCCTGTTGTTAATATACTATATATTAGCGCCAAACAATATTTTCTTTACATTTGGTAGAGAAAACAGAATTATGTATGTAATGCGAGGCAAGGAGTTCTCTGGAAAAGTAATACTTCCATCAAAAACTCTTTATGTTGACACGGACGACAATTACGAAATTAAAAAAATTGCAGACCTTTCACACCGAGAAGAAGCTGACAAGTATAAACCATTCAGTATACTTGGTATGCATGGGATTGGAATTTATCCGTTCTATAAAATTTATGAACGTCGCCAACAATGGCTTGAATGGAAATCAATCGAAGGAGGAAAAAGAAAAATTATACTTCGTGATGAAATGTCTCCCTTTTTAATCGCTAAACCTTTTGAGTATGCAATGATGACCGATGAGGCTGAAGATATATATGGTATGCCATTAAATATATTCTTCACAGTAACTCTTGTCCCTACAAATGCCTTATCTCCTATGTTTGGAAATGATAATGCTTATGGACAAGTTCAAACAAAATGTATATCTAAAGTTTTACTCTTCACTAAGGAAAAAACTTTCTCAACTCTTGGTGGAGATAACAAAACTCCAGATGTTACAAATGATGAATTTTCGGTACTTTTACGCAAGCTCAATGATACAATTCCTGGTAATAATATTGGGGATGGGATCAAGAAAATTCTTGGTTATAATATTACAGACGCATTGCTTAATAATGTCGTAATCGGAGGTGAAAATGCAAAAGAACTTATTGATGCTTCAACCTTGGAATATATTGCTATTGAAAAAAAGAAAGCAAAGATAGCAGATGCCGAGGGTGATTTACAAGCAACATTATTAAATGTTCAAGGACAAGCAGCTAAGTTTAAAATTCAGACAGAATTTTATAAAAACTTATCTAATGTTCCTGGAGCTATGGAAGTTGAAAAAAGGAAAGCTACACCGGGCCTTACTACCTTAGTGGAAGGTGATGGAGACAAAAAAACAAGTCTAATTATAGGAGGAAACAAATAATGGGAGATTTTTTAATTGGATTGTCGATACCAATAGGTATTTTAATCCTATTGGTTCTGCTGAGGATTACTTTAATCAAACTATTCAAAAAAAAATCCACTCCTAATATTCAACAAAAAGGATCATCTACTCAAAGTGAATCAGCTTCGGGTGCAACTCCCCCACCAGCTGATCATGCTAATCATACTCATACCGCAAAATCCAAAACAAACTGGTTGTCCAAAATCTTGTGGACGATCTTTGTCCTTGTAGCAACTGTCGCCGTTCTTGTATTTCTAGCTTGGGCTTTGCCGTTTATAAAAAAAGCGGCAATAGAGTTTTTAGAACCTAGCCCTCAATACAGAATGGTCCTTGTCTATGACCGGACCGTATCTGTAAACTTAGACAGTGATTGGAGTGACGCCAACACCGTGCTTCTTGAAGAAGGTGAAAAATGCACCTTTAAAGAAGCTACAGTTTCCTTTTGTGTAAAAAACTTAGGGAATGAAACCGTTTGCGGGCAACCTAACACTGATCCAAATTTACCAAATGATAATGGTGATTTTAACCAAAAACTTTGGTTTAAATCAGAATATGGTGAAAGTGGAACAATAAAAGTTGACATTTTCAAAAGGAAGCGTCAACAAATTAATTAAAAACCAAAGCCGGCCAGAGCAATGCTCTGACCGGTTTTTTTATTTTTCTTTAAATATTTATTATTGATTATATTCTATAATAATATCATTATTATTTGAACTTCTGTTTTCAATACCAAAAGTATTCATGATAATACTTAATATACCAAAAACTGAAACCATAATAAACATACCGATTATACCCCAAAGCATTTGAGATTTACTTGATTTACGAACCTCTTCATTATCTGGAGATAATAAATATTTAATTAACCCATAAATAAAATAGACCAAAGCTAAAGCAAACAAAAGTATAATTAAAGGGTTAATAATTACCCGGTTTATACTTTTCATTAAAGTAACAACACTTGCTTCAGCTTTTGGAATAATCTCTAGATTCATATTTATTGTTAGCAATCAACTCCTGCAGCAGGATTAGGAATACATGGAAGCTCTGGTGTTGTTCCTGGTCCAATTCCAAAAGTATTTGTTATAACTTTTATTATTCCCCAAAAAGCAACAATAACAAACAACCCAATCAAACCTTGAATTATTTTATTTCGAGCATTCTTTTTTGCTTCTTCATCTTGAGATACTGTATATTGAATAACACCCCAAATAAAGTAAACAACTGCAAGAGTTATTAATATAGGAATGACCCAACTTAACAACTGACTGATGACTCCAAAGATAGAAAAAGCTGTTGCATCATTTAACGCAAACGCAAGCATAGGCGTAAAACCAAGAACAACTCCAACTGAAATAATTTTCTTCATAAATATAATTATTTTATAATAAAAACTTTTAATAATTTTATCTTTTTTACCGACCAAAGTGAAAAAGATATACAAACTCTATAGTTCTATTATATCATATATATAATAGAACTTAAACAATATTATTGACCTGGAAGTTGTGGAATAGTGCTCTTAAGCTCGAAAGTCCCAGTTAATATTCCTACAATCCCCCATATAGATAACATCACAAACAAGGCAATTAACCCTCCAATAATAAAATTTTTTCCTTTTTTTCTCTTTTCTTCATTATCAGGATTTAAATAATATTGCATGATTCCCCAAATAAAACCAACTGTCGCCAAAGCAAAAAGAAAAGGAACAACTGTTTTATACAGAAGACAACTTGCCCAATTTATAATACCAGTTATATCTTTCATCGAATTACTAGAACAAATTTCTGTGACGGTTGGATCATCAGCGCTAGCAATTGATGACATTAAAGTCCATCCAAATAATAAATGCCCGAATAAAATAATTTTGTTTTTCATATAATTATGTTGTGCTTTTAATTTCATCGACCGTTTTATCAATCGCATTTGCAATCACAAATGCGCCCAATACCAATGCTGCTCCAATTAAAGTATAAATAAGTGCTTTTTTGGCTTTTGTTATCGCTTCAGGGTTGCCTTGAGCTTTAACAAAAAGGAACCCAACATAAATCACCGCTAATACAATAATCGGAACTGCTATAATTAAAACAATTTCAATGACTGCAACGATAAATTTTGGAATAGTATCAATTTTGTTATCTAATGGATTAATTATTCCAATTTTTACACTTGTACTTACAGTATCTGCACCCGCACTTGCAAAAAATATTGGGGATAATAACATTATCCCAAAAAACACAACAAAACTATACTTGGCAATATTTGATAAAATTGTATATTTCTTTTTTTGAAAAATTTTCATACTTTTTTCGCTAAAACTCTAAGTTAAGCGAACATAAATTAATAATTAAAATTCAAGAAATGCTTTTTTGGGATCGAACCCCACTCCCGCTAAAATTGTTTTGACTATCAACCAAGCGGCTAGTGCAATTACATAACCGATGACAACATTTTTGAAGATTTTTTTAGATTTTTTCACATTTTCAGTGCTGCCCATATCACTTAAATACAACCATCCAACGTAGATAATAATTAAAGCGAATAAGGGGGTGGCTATGGTGAAAAGTAGAAAATTAATAAATTTATTTACTAAAGCCATGACCATATTAAAATCGCAAGGATTTTTATAATTGCCGGTTGCTGGATCAACTTCCCCAGTATTACAAACTGGAACCAGTCCCCTGAATTCAATCTTATTATAATCAGAATTACCGCTTGAAGTACTCGTATCATTGCCGGGAGGAGGTGTCGTCGTCGTACCATTTGTTAAAACTTCAAAATCAGTTGCGGAAGTAGTATCTTTTATAGTAATACGTCCACTTGTTGCCCCGGTCGGTACATTAACTGAAATAGAATTTGAATTACTTTCCTTGGGAATTGCTTTTGCTTTATTAAAATATACTTCAGTTACGCCAATAAAATTTTCTCCAGTAATCGTAACAGGATCTCCCACCTTTCCAGATGCTGGAGTAAAACTTGTAATCTTTGGATCGCCTACTGCTTTAGCTATTTTAGTAAAATCACTCACAAAAAAAGTTTGCAGAATTAATGCAAGAGAAAATATTCCAACAAAACTATATTTAAAAATGTTTAAGAGGATACTATATTTTTTTCTTTTTAAAAATTTCATACTATTTTTTTAATAAAAGATCAAACTGACCTTGAGCTTTATTTACCGCCTCACTCATCGACAATCTATTTGATAATATATTATCTATTAATTTCCCAAAAATTGTATCGCTTTTATTTCGGTCAGGATCGACCCATGACCTTGAAATTAAGGCCGAGTTAAAAAACGAAAACAAATATGGATCTTCTGGTTTTTTAGCTAACAAGGTTCGTGAGACCGGAGGTAATGAAGTTTGGATTGATAATACTGAAGCATTTTCAGGGCTACTTAATTCACTTGCAATTTGAAATGCAGAAGTAACATTGGCAGATTTTTTACTTATTGCTACTGCAAATATTTCTCCGTATGTTCTTTTGTTTTTTGCGTCTTTTATTTGTGGAATTTGAGTTACATCAAAACTTAAATTAGGGTTTACTGTTTGAATATTAAATAATTCACTAGCCCGGCCAACGTAAAAAGCTAGTTTACCTCCGGTAAACATATCAAACGATGAAGAAAATGATCGGTTCCAAGAATATGCACTATTTGAAGGATTAGAAAATTCAATAAAGAATCTAAGAACTGCTTCAATCGGAGAAACAGCATAATTCAAAGAATTATCATTCAACGTTGAAATATAAACAAGTGCCTCTTTCTTTATTAGTGGGTTGTCATTTTGAATAAGGAGGGTGGCCAAAATATCTTTTGCATTTGTGATATTATCATACTGCCCAAGCGCAATCATACTCCTATTTATCGTCCCGTCATTTTCTTTTTTTGTCAAAGTAGAATTTAAATCAAATAATTCGTCCCAGGTTGTTGGTGGATTAACAACTCCATCATTTGATAAGATATCCTTGTTGTAATACAAAACTATTGGGTCCACAAGAAGTGGCAATCCAATTACCCCCTCATTATCAAGATAAATATTTGCTCCCTCAACAAATGAATCAGTAAAAAC
>CAZQOL010000007.1:5325-20279 GCA_964595185.1 uncultured Candidatus Saccharibacteria bacterium
TTTTTGAAAAATGCCATAGGTATCAACTGTATCTTTTACAACTGTGCTAGGAAAAGTACCCCAAATTACTACCTTGCCAGAAATAGAAGTAGAAGATTGGGATCCAATTTTTATAACACCAGAAAAAATTAAGACAGCAAAAACAAAAAAGGAGATAAAAATAGCAACTAGAATTGTTTGGAAATTATTCATACTTTAAAATTATACCATAATGATGCGGACTTGTGGAAATATTTTTGACAAATGTAAACCCTCTTTTTTTAAATAATTCCAGCGCCTCACTCTGAGTGATTATCATCTCTTTGCTTGGGCCCATTCCCCCAAATGATTCACTCCAATCAATCAAAAGTACTTCTCCCCCCTTTTTTAAAACACGTTTAACTTCATCAATCATGCCCAATTTATCTTCAGCCTGGAATAATACATTTGAAATTATAACCTTATCCATTGAATTATCAGATATTTTTGTTCCACCGCGTCTTTCAATATCACCCCATATACACTCAATATTTGTAATTCCCCAATCTTTAATATCTTTCTCGAGTTTCTTGACTAAATCTTTTTGAACTTCAATTGCATAAACTTTCCCTGTATACCCTACTCTTTCACTTGCCGCTTTAGAATAAAAACCTGCTCCAGCTCCAAAGTCTGCGACTTTCATTCCTTCAATTAAACCTAATTGTAAAATATTTTGACTTGGATTAGTAAACATATATTTATATTATATCATAATCAAAACAAAAAACTCACAAATTATAAAAATGTTATCGAAGCGATATTGTCCCCAGGTCGCAGTTTCATTATCGTCACACCTTGAGTTTGTCGGCCCGAGGTTGGGATAGATTCCAAACTAACTCGAATGACTTGTCCTTTTTGTGAGACAGCAATAATTTCGCTCTCATCTTTGACTATTTTTGCCACTATCAATTTCCCAGTTTTTGGAGTAACCTTTGCTGTTTTGATTCCTGATCCACCTCTTTTTTGAATTTTATATTCTTTAATATTAGTTTTTTTACCTAATCCATTTGAAGAAAGAGTTAAAATTGAAAGAGAATTTTCATCTTTTGGAATTTTATCAACCCCAATAACAAAATCATCTTTACCAAGCTTAATGGCTCTTACCCCACCCGCACCTCGGCCCATTTCCCTGACGTCAGTTTCTTTAAAGCGAATTGATTGACCTTGAGTTGTTGCAAGCATTACATTATCTCCTTTTGAAATAGCAAGTACAGCCTGAAGCTCATCTTTATCATCTAATTTAATTGCAATCAAACCACTTCGACGAACATCCTTAAAGCTCTCAGCTCCAACTTTTTTTATTATTCCCATTTTAGTAACCATCATCAAATTTTCAATCGATTTCTTGGTCTCTTTATCAATAGGCAAAATAGAAGTAACTTTCTCTTCTGCCCCAAGAGAAATAAAATTCATGATTGATTTACCTTTTGTCGCTCTTTTACCTTCTGGAATATCATACATTTTAATTTGGTATGCTTTCCCCAAATTTGTAAAGAATAACAAATCCGAGTGTGTATTTGCCGTCACCAACATTGTGACAAAATCTTCATCTTTTGGTTCTATATCAATTACTCCGACTCCACCTCGCTTTTGAGTTCTGTATTCAGAAGGGTCTGTTCTTTTAACATATCCACCTTTCGTGAAAACAAGGACTGATTCTTTTTCTGGAATTAGATCTTCTTCGTTTATTGCTTTGACTCCTCCTTTTATAATTCTTGTTCTCCTCGTATCTGGGTATTTTTCTTTAATTGCTTTTAATTCATCTCCAATCATCTTCAACATTTTCTTCGGGTTAGCAAGTAAATTTTCTAATTCTTTTATTAGTTCTTGTTTTTCTTTTAATTCAAGTTCAATGTTTTTTCTTTCTAATCCTGCCAATTTTTGAAGCTTCATCTCCAATATTGCCACAGCTTGAATCTCAGAAAATTTAAATTCTTTCATTAAATTCAACTTTGCAACGGCCGTATCTTTTGATCCTCGAATAACAGTGATAACTCTATCAATATGATCAAGGGCTTTCTTGAGTCCAAGTAAAATATGTTCTCGCTCTTTAGCTTTACGCAAGTCATATTCTGTTCGACGGCGAACAACTACCACTCGATGAGAAATAAATTCTCCGAGCAAACTCTTGAGTGACAAAGTCTGAGGTATTCCATCAACTAAGGCCACAATATTAAAATTAAAAGACTGTTCTAATTGCGTATGTTTGTAAATATAATTTAAAACTTTTTGAGGTATTACTCCATTTTTTAAATCGATAACAACACGAATATCTTTTGTTGATTCGTCTCGAAGCCCTTTTATTCCTTCTAATTTTTTTTCTTGGATTAAAGCTGCAATCGATTCAATCAAAGCAGACTTATTTACCCGGTAAGGAATGGAAGTGATGATTATTTGAAAAGTTCCGCTCTTTTGTTCAACAATTTCTGCCTCACCTCGAGTTACAACTCCTCCTCGTCCTGTCGAATAAGCATGAAGCAAATCGGCTTGACCATAAACGATTCCCCCAACCGGAAAATCTGGTCCCTTAATAAATTCCATTAAGTCTTCTGTTGTCGCATCTTTATTTTCAATCAAATGAATTGTGGCATCAATCACTTCAGTCAAATTATGTGGTGGAATGTTTGTCGCCATTCCAACCGCGATTCCCAAGGTTCCATTTAAAATTAAACTCGGCACAGCTGTCGGTAAAACAACTGGCTCCTTGCGTGTCTGATCATAGTTTGGTCGAAAATCCACTGTCTCTTTTTCAAGATCAAGTAATAATAGCGATGAAACTTTTGACATTTTCGCTTCCGTATAACGCATCGCCGCCGCTCCATCTCCATCTATTGAACCAAAGTTACCTTGGCCATGAATAAGTGGATAACGATAAGAGAAATCTTGCGCCATGTTAACCATTGAATCATACACGGCTACATCACCATGGGGATGATATTTACCTAAAACATCTCCGACTACCGCCGCACTTTTACGGAAACGTCCCTGGTGAGTTAATCCCATTTCATACATTGCATATAAAATACGTCGGTGAACTGGTTTTAAACCGTCACGAACGTCTGGAAGAGCTCTGTCTGTAATAACAGACATCGCATAGTCAATAAAAGACTCCTTCATTTCTGAATTGATATCAACAGAGATTACATTTATATGATTGTTTTCTATTATTTCTTCTTCTTTTTTGGACATATTATTGATATTCAACTGGAATAAGTTCTATCATTTTCTCGTCTTCTTTTTTTATCTCCTTTTTTTCGGTTGGCAAAGAAATATTTCCAACACTTGCCCGAACCCCACTATAAGTATCTGAGATAGTTTGTCCAAAAAGTGCAAAAGGTTTAATATCTTCTTCAGTTTTGACAGCTGTCTGTTTATTAAATTTATTTCCAAGACTACCAATCCAAATAAACGACACAAAAGCCATACAAACAATTAAGGAACCAAATAATATTTGTTTTCGAATATATTCTGGTTTTGATTGTAATTTTTTTATATACGTACGCATAATTTTCAATTGTTAAAATGATAAGACCACGACCTCCCCTTCACGACCAATTAATTCTTTTGATTTAATAGTTAATTTCTCAATCGCAGAAACTTTTTCTTGACCTGCTTCTTTTAGAAACGCTTTAAGAGTTTTTTCATCATAATCCATTGGAATTATAATTTTAGGTTCAAGTGTTACGGCCAATTTATACGCTTCACTTGGACTAAGTAGGTCGTTGTTACCAATTGGAATAAATAAAATATCCGGTGACTCAATTTGACCTCTAATGCTTGTGCTTAATTTATCATCTGAAACAGCTCCAAGAAAACAGAGTGTGATATTTTCGATTGAAAGAGAATAAATAGTATTGATATATTTTTTACCATCGAGTTCGGTATTCGTCATTATTCCTTTAATAAAAATATCTTTGATCTCATAATCACCTGGTCCATTGATTTCAAAAGGAATATTTTCACCATGTGAGACCATCTCAAAACCATTATAATCTGGATGATTTATGGTTGAAAGAGCAATATCAGAACCAAATCGTGAAGCCATGGCTCCCAATTTTGAATCTTTACTTATAGGATTAAAAGCAACAGTCAAACTTCCTTGTCCAATTTTAAAGAATTGCTTTCGTAAATATGTGATAATCATAACTACATTATATCAAATAATTTATAAACATCAAAGCCTATAACACTCTAAACGCCGATTCCTCCCAGATAGGGCTTTAAGCCCTATCTGGGAGACTTTCTATAACAACATCCAAATTTTCATCCTCAAGTAATGACTTTTCACCCCTTTCCTCTCTAATTATTGAAACTATTTCATCACAATGTTTTTTAAATTTATTTATACCCCCAAAAGATTCTAGAGTATTCTGACCCTCTTTTTTAGAGATAATATTAAATTTATTATTTTCATATTCATAATCACCAGAATAAATCAGCTCTTTTTTATTTAGAGGTATACTATGAATTTGATAATTTTTATTAACATATCCTATCAGTTTATTAAAATAATTTTCATTGGTTATAATTTGCGATTTAAAAGTTCCCTGAAAAAGAGCCCCTGATCTTGAGTTTTTTAGATTAAAATAAGAAGTATACCCAGCCAGTAATTTTTGCATGAATTTCGAAATGCCATTATCAGATACTTGCCTTAAAACAAAATGAAAATGGTTGGGATTTAGGCAATATCCCACAAAATCAACAAGTGGTTCTCCAGATAGGGCTTTAAGCCCTATCTGCCCTATCTGGGAATTTGATTTTATTTTTCGTAAATTGGCTAGACTATCTATTTTATCTACAGTATTGAATTCTTTAATACTTTCAATAAAACGGTAAATATCATTTTTATCCGAGAAAATATCTCGCTTGTCTACTCCGCGATTGTAAATATGATACATTTCTCCTATTACTAGAGGCTGTCTTCTCATGCTCATACACATATTATAAGTACATTTCCTAATAGATACAAGTTTCCAAGTTATCCACTGCCCACTTACCAGATAGAGGCTTCGCCTCTATCTGGGGCTTGATTAATTTATATATATATAGTATATTAGGTGAATTATAAGCTCGGTTTGAAGTCTAACCCTTTTTGTGTTTAGTTTACAAGCAAAAAGATCTTCAACTGTGCCGCGAGACGCGGTTTTTTTAGTACCTAATTATAAATATGAAAAAAGACGAAAAAGATATAGTTGAAAGTATTGCAGAAAATGCAAAAATAGAACTTTCAAGCGTAGGTAAAATGTTAGATAAAGCGGAGCTTCCCCCACAAGTTGAAGCTCTAATTGAGGGACCTGTAATTTCAATTCAGAAATCATCTGTTTATATTGATCTTACTCCGTTTGGAACAGGTATTATTTATGGCAGAGAATTCATTAATGCCAAAGACATTATTAAAAAAATTAACATCGGTGATGTAGTTAAAGCAAAGATTGTTGATACTAATAATGAGGAAGGATATATTGAATTATCTCTAAAAGAAGCTAAACAGGCACTCATTTGGAGTGAAGCCGAAAAAGCAATTAAATCCAAAATGACACTTGAGCTTACAATCAAAGAAGCAAATAAAGGAGGACTCATCTTAGAATGGCAAGGTATTGCAGGTTTCCTACCCGCTTCTCAATTGAAAAGCGAGCATTATCCAAGAGTTGAAGATTCTGATAAAGACAAAATCTTGAAAGCTCTTAAATTACTTATCGGTAAGCGTATCAATGTCGTTATGATCTCTGCATTACCAAAAGAAGGTAAACTTATTTTCTCTGAAAAAGACAATAATCCAGAAGAGAGACAAGAGATAGTCGGCAAATATAAAGTTGGGGATGAAATAGAGTGCACTGTTGCAGGAATTGTTGATTTTGGAATATTCTTAAAATTAGAAGAAGGTCTTGAAGGATTAGTCCATATCTCAGAAATTGATTGGGGCTTAGTTGAAGACCCACGTTCAATGTTTAAAGTCGGAGATAATATAAAAGCTAAAATAATTGAAATCAAAGATGGCAAAATTTCTCTTTCTGTTAAAGCATTAAAAGAAAACCCTTGGAAAGAGTTTGAAAACACTCTTAAAAAAGGAGATATCATTTCCGGAGTGGTTATTAAGTTTAATAAGCACGGAGCACTTGTTTCAATCAAACAAGGTGTAGCTGGGCTTGTTCATAATTCTGGATTTGGTTCTGAAGAAAAATTAAAGAAAGCTCTTGAATTAGGAAAAACATACAATTTCCAAGTTACTCTCTTTGAAGCAAAAGACCAAAGAATGACTCTTGTTTATTTAGAAGATCAAAAGAAAACTGAATAAAATCAGATCAATAAAAAATCCACTCAATTGAGTGGATTTTTTATTGTAATTTTATTTTAATAAAACCCAGGTCATTTCTCCTACTATTCCATCCCCCACAAGTCCATTTGCTAATTGAAATTTAATTACTGCTGATTTAGTTGCTGGACCAAAATTACTATTTAGTTCAAGATTAAAATATCCTTTTTCTTTTAATAGCTTTTGTAACTCAATAACTTCATCGCCTTTTGAGCCAAACTTTAAAATTGAATTCAACTTCAAAATAGGAGTATTAATAACTGGAACTACTGGTTTAACAGAAGATGATATTAACTTATTTATAATTGATCTTGTCATTTCCCCTACTATCCCATCCCCCACAAGTCCATTTGCTAATTGGAATTTAATCACTGCTTTTTTAGTTAAGGAGCCAAAATACGTTGTCTCATTATTTAATGAGCCCATCCCCAAAAGTGCTATTGGATAATTATGATTATTTAGAAAAATTTGTAATTTTTTAACCTCAATATTCGTCATCCCATATTTTAATACAGATTTAATCAATAGAATATCAAGATTAATATCATTTGTATTATTAACAACAGTATTTGGTATTTGATTTGATACAAATGTAGGTTTATAAGATCCTGATGAACCACCATTTGAACTTGGTAAAGTAATTATTACTGAATCATTAAGTGAATCAGAAATATTTCCAGCAGAATCTTTAGCCCAAGCGTATAAGATCTTTTCTCCTATTGATGAGAACGTATAAGTTGTCGGAGTATTTAATGTCCAGCCAGAATCCCCAGCTAAAGGAGCATTTGAAGACTCGGTAATTTTATATCCTATTACTCCATTTGCATCTGTCGCAGTAAATGTTGAGATAGAAACAATGAGAGTAGTGGATGTTGATGGAATACTAAAGGCCGTAACTACAGGCTTTGTATTATCTTCAGGCAAAGTAATCACTACACTATCATTCAATGAACTTGAAACATTTCCTGCGGCATCTTTTGCCCAAGCATATAATGTTTTTGAACCAGCTGTTGCAAATGTGTATGTCGTTGGAGCAGAACCTGTCCAAGTTCCTAATCCTGCAGATGGAGTAGATGATGTTTCGGTTAGAAGATATCCGGTGACAGCGGTATTGTCGGATGCAGTAAATGAAGACACAGAAACAACTAAAGAGGTTGAAGTTGATGGTATTACGAATGCAGTAACTGTTGGAGATGTAATATCAGGTAGAGTAATATTGACGGAATCATTAAGTGAACTTGAAACATTCCCTGCTGCATCTTTTGCCCAAGCATAGAGTGTTTTTGAGCCAGCGGTTGCAAATGTATATGTTGTCGGAGCAGGCGTTGTCCAAGTTCCAAGTCCAGCACTTGGAGTAGATGATGTTTCGGTTAAGAGATAACCCGTGACAGCTAAGTTGTCAGTAGCGGTGAAAGAAGAAACAGAAACAACTAATGATGAAGAAGTTGCTGGGATAACGAAAGCCGTAACGGTTGGCGAAGTAATATCTGGCAACGTAATCACTACACTATCATTCAATGATGAAGATACATTTCCTGCCGCATCTTTTGCCCAAGCATAGAGTATTTTTGAACCAGCTGTCGCAAACGTGTATGTCGTTGGAGCAGAACCTGTCCAAGTTCCTAATCCTGCAGATGGAGTAGATGATGTTTCGGTTAGAAGATATCCGGTGACAGCTTGATTGTCTGAAGCAGTGAAAGACGAAATTGAGACTGCCAGAGATGAGGATGTTGAAGGGATAACGAAAGCCGTAACGGTTGGATTTGTCGTATCTGAGGCAGAATATAAGAACGCTCCATATATTCCCGATCCATAATTACCCGCATTTGCCACTCCTAAAAAACTAAAATAAATTACCAATATAAAGAGCAATATAAAATAATTCGATTTTAAAATTAGGTTACGCATTTTTTTTCGCTCCTCCATAAGAATAATTACCATAAGTATTCCCCTGTTTTTTATTTGGGCTCAAACCCTTAATAATACTTGGGGCTTTACTAGCAATTATTAAAGTTCCTATCGATAAGATAGAAAAAAGAAATTCTTTTCTCGTTATTTTTTTGTCTGTTAACATAATTTAAAAAATTAATAATTATATTTTGCATTATATCATAAAGAAATAATTAAAACTACGCTGTTTTAATTATTTCCACTAAATTAAACCCGGGTGCTGAAAAAATACCACCTGTATTGAAACAGTATATATCCAGCAATCCATCACTTGTAACAATTACATTGGGCAATTCAGTAAATACTGTTGTATTCTGTGTATTTTGTGGCGCATATACCACTGGTGTTCCAGAATTACCTTGATAAAATAATTTTGCTTGATTAACTGGAGTAATGGCAGTATTACTACATGATAATATTCTAACAGTATAAGTTCCTTGAGCAAAATCTTTAGATCGCAAAAGAGCTTTATTTCCAGAAATATTAACACTTTGTGGATAGAAGAATCTAATTAGATATTCATCTGGGTAAGGCCCAGTGTTCCCCGATATTGAGGGAGGTGTACCTCCCAAGGCAAAAGCTTTTATTGTTGTATCTGTGGGAATCTCACTTGGTTTAACAACAAATTTTCCTTTTTCAACTCCAGTTGTACTTTTGAGGGGAAAATCAGCATACGTTTCTGTTCTATTCCAGGTCATAAAATTAATTGTCTCTCCATTTAAATCTCGATAATAACTAGTGTTATATGAAGTATGGGCAAAAGAGATAACAACTTTACTTCCAGCTAGAGCAAGAGCAATATTTGTACTTAAAATATTACTAATAACGTCTGCATTATTTTTTAATTTTACATAAATAATTTTATTTCCATCTAAATCACTTAGATTAAATGGAACTGTTCCTCCTGTAACGCCTAAATATGAGACCCAGGAAGCCCCAGCGAATGTTGGTGATTCACTTATCATATAATGTGTAGCTTCTCCAGTAAAATTTAAAGTAACATCAACATCTCTACTACTCGTAGTAAGATCTCCATCATTTATTAAAACTGATTGAAGAATAAATTGAGGAGAAATTATTGTGTCTCTAACTGTAAAATCCATCACATTCAAATGAGCAATTGTAGCTGCGCCTTCACAGCTTACTGTAATAAATATTTCACCCAGCTGGTTAGCAAATCCATTTTTAACTTCAACTGTGTTTGAAATATTATTAAGTCCATCTTGAATTACAAAATTAGAGAACGTCGTACTATTATCTATTTGGTTAGTAACTGTAAATCTACTAATTCTGCCAGAATTATTCGCTTTGGATGACATAAATTTAAAGTCAACAACTTGACCTGGAAGCAATCCATGTAATTTCATTATTGCCGGAGAACCAGCGACAACATCAAATGAATCTCTTAATGCCGTGTCCAAATATATTCCAGAATTATCTCCAGTATTCATTCCTGAATATGTCATGGTAGAAAAAGCTTGAATTATATCAATCTTGACTCCATAATTTCCATTACTTATATCTCTCAAAGCAATATTCGTCGGCAAATATGTTGAAATATCATAATCACTAGAGCTTATATTGTTATATGGTGGACTATCAGAAGGATAAAGAGTTCTACCGAAATCAACTATATGTCGAAGATCAGTCAAAACAACAATATTATTTATTCTAGTTTGCAAAGAATTAAGTTTCGTAGGATTTGTAACAAATTGCATAAAATACTCTGCTTTTTCGACTGAGTTTATAGTTCTCACATTTTCAGCTATTGTGACATAATTATTTGCCACTTCATAATATTCAGAACTCCACTCTAGATTGATTATTCCTGAAGTATTATTTAAAACATTTTGACTAAATCTATCAATATTGTTAATTAATACTCCAGTTACTGGGATATTTGTATTTAATTTTAAGGTCAAAGAAGGCCTTCGAAGATCTGTATTAATTGGGGGAATTATTTCAAGTATTAATTTATTACCTTCTCTATATGTATTAATCGATGATAACTCCCGGCAATAAATATATTCAGCTACAGTATTCATTGAAGCCATCAAAATCTGATCAGTTCCATTTTTCCCATAGTTTTGGTCAAGCCATTCTAAGATCTCAGTCTTAAAATATGGTAAATACATTCCACCATTATCATTTTGAGAAATAGTATAATCAAGTCTATGAGTAAAGATAGATAAAGCTCTAGCCTTTGGATCATTGATAGCATTTGTAATACTTTGCTTAATATCAGACAAAGGTACAGACCCCGCAGTCGACTCGGTTGTTACATTAAAGGTTGTTCCATCCCAACGATACATTGTATAATTAGGAAGCATATAAATATAATACAATTCTCCACTTGCAGGTAACTCGGTGACTTTAATAATTCTTTTTGAATGATATAAACAAGGGTAAGGCTGCCCAGAGTTAAAAGACTCTGAGTTTATTGCTTCTACATCAAGACCATTTGTAAGATCTAATGATTTGTTAACTCCGGCTATTTCTTTGGGATTATCTCCAGATGTAATAAAAAACATTCCTGCGTCAAAGAATGGTGCCTTATATACTCCACCATCTAAAATTGATGCCCAATATTTATAACCAATATCTGAGGTTGCAACAAAAGGTTTAAATCCCAAATTAGTATAACAAAGCTGTCTAAATTCAACATAATCGTTATACCATTCTGAATAAGGAGAGTGAAAAGTCTCTATTCCGTCAACTGAAGTAACAGTTGGAGCATAACTAACGTAACAACCTTGTGGAAGTATTCCATAACCATAATTTTTTGCTTCTAAAGCATCTTCCCAACTTATATAAATATTTGTATTTGAATTCAATGCTCCGCATTGGCAAGCAAAATCTGCAACATATGGCATTTCAAAACCACATCCATCTGTATATCTAAAACCAGCATGTTCAACACCATTTTCGTCAGCATAAAACTCCCCACCCATAAAAAGGGCCAAACTGTTTGTATAGGCAGATCTATAAGTGTCATCATACCTCATACTAAACGCCACCTTTTTGTCATAAAGAAGTGGGGCTTTAGTCACATCAACAGTTGGGACAGAATCGAATGTTAATTCGACATACATGGCGCTAGGATTTGAAAATCTTCTAATTACCGCTCCTTTAGCTCCAAGGCTATTTCCAAATGTATTTCCAAAAACTCCCATACTAGTTATATACTTCTATATTAATGTATCTATTATTTAAAATACCATCTGCCAAAACTTCAATATCAGCTGAAGTGTAAGTTAAAAGAGTTATGACATCATCACTTGTCCTGTTTATTTTATATAAATTACCAGATTGATCAGTATAAACATCATCAAGTGGAACTGTTTTGCCTAAAATAAAAGCCCCCGTCTTTGTCAAAGTATATGTTCCTACATCAGTTCTTGCCCAAGTTCCAAGTAATGTATTTGTGATAGAAGTAAAAGATGGAGCATTTGATCCTGATTGAGTCAAAAATCCTTTGCACACCAATGCTGGTGCATTTTTAATGCTCCCATCATCATTATGAGATACTTCGAGAAATTCATTTAATAAACCTCCCCATGTATTATCATCACTTCCTACTTGTGGTAACCTTGGTGTTGGCATAATTTTAATTTTTAATAATTATTTTATAAAGTGCTATACATTGTATCATTTATTAAAAATAAAATACAGGATTATCGAGTTGCAAAGTATCATAATTGTTAGTATAATTTCTTCACTACTTATTAACAATTAATTATACATTTTATATGAACATATTCGGATTAGGAACTCCAGAAATAATTTTAATTCTAATTTTAATTTTAATGTTTTTCGGCAAAGACAAGTTACCAGAACTAGCGAGAAATATTGGTAAATCTTTTAATGCTCTAAAAGAAGGTTTCAGGGGTACAGATAAGAACGATACAGAAAACAAAAACGTAAATATTAAAAAAGAAAATTCAACTAAAAAATAGTTGAACTAAAAAAATTATGTTAGTTTCCACAGAAATAAATGAACCAAAAAATATTTTGGAGCATGTTAGTGATTTAAAGAAGAAAATTTTTATAGCTCTTTTTGCTTTTATCGCGGGGGCAATTATCTCTCATTTATTTAATGGCGAAATCACTAATTTTTTACTAAAATCTTCTAATGGACAAAACCTCATATTCTTATCCCCCCTTGATCCTTTACTTTTTATTTTTAAAATTGATTTTATTGGAGGTTTTATAATTTCTTTTCCAGTAATCTTATGGTCAATTTTTTCATACATAAATCCTGTTCTACCTTTAAAATTTAGAAAAACAATCGGTCTTTTTTATTTTGCTTCAGCATTACTTTTATTTCTTGGATTGATTTATGCATTCTTTGTAACCATACCATTATCTTTAAAATTCCTTTTTTCAATTTCCATCCCTGGCATTACCAACAGTTTCTCGGCTGACAAATATCTCAGTTTCTTTATCACACAAGCAATTATTGTGATGATTGTTTTCCAAGTTCCGATTTTAGTTACAGGTGGAGTCTATTTAGAATTATTAAAGACTAAATTTTTAGCAAGTAGGCGTAGATACATATATCTTTTTTTGGTTATCTCTCTAGCTATAATAACCCCAACGACAGATATATTTAGTTTATCAATAATCTTAGTTCCTTGTATTTTTATTTTTGAAATTAGTTTATTGGTTGGAAAATTGATTGAAAGATTTAAAATAAAAAAATTTTAATATTTTTTAAATTTTTCTCTAGTAAGCGGACCTACCACTCCATCTCCAACAATTCCATTTGCTAATTGAAAATCAATGACGGCTAATTTAGTTTTTTTGCCAAAATAACCATCGGTTGATAGATTTAAAAATTGATTGCAATTTAAAAATATTTGTAATTTTTTTATATCCTCACTTCTAGTCATAGGAACTGTTAACTTTAAAGTTTTTTCCAATTTTGGGATTATGCAGATTGGAGTATTTTTTTCATTTTGATTAATTATAACATTTGTTGGATTTTCTATAATTTGAGATTTGCTATCATTCAAAAAAGTCATAGCGGACCCAGATGATGGGCAATCATTTGTAGTAAAGACTTGATCTTCACCCTCTTCTGTACCTTCTTCATTTGTGACGTATGAATTATAGTGATAAATAGTATTACATTTTAATCCCTCTATTTCTTTTTGATATATACCCGTAGTAACTGGTCCATCTATAGTAGTAATTCCATATGAAGTGGTTAATCCATATTTAAATCCACTGGCAGATATTGTCCCATTGCCATTACTGATAATATTAGCATTTAAAGTAACTTTATTTTTTGATATTGATGTTGCCAATTCCGTAATAATAGATGGTAAAGTGACTGATGCTGGTGGAAGTGGATAAGTATATATATAACCATTATTATATACTACAGCGGCTAATTTAGTACCATCAGAAGACGAAGCAACAGAACGCCATTGACGTGAGCCAACTAAGGTTTGTTCTATCCAAGTAGCACCTGAATCAGTCGATGTATAAATATAACCACCAGATATTACTGCAAACAATTTAGTGCCATCAGAGGATGAAGTAATTGATTGCCAATGACGTTGACCAGACAAAGTTTGCTCTATCCAAGTAGCACCTGAATCAGTCGATGTATAAATATAACCATCGGTAACTACGGCGGCCAATTTAATACCATCAGAAGAAGAAGCAATAGAAGACCACTGACGTTGACCAGACAAAGTTTGCTCTATCCAAGTAGCACCTGAATCAGTCGATGTATAAATATAACCACCACTTTCTACTGCTGCTAATTTAGTGCCGTCAGAAGAAGAAGCAACCGCCTGCCAATTACGCAAACCAGCCAAGGTTTGTTCTGTCCAATGTTTGCCAGAATCAGAAGAAGTATAGACAGAACCTAAATAATCAATACCATCATAATTACTATTTACCATAGCAATTTTTGTCCCATCAGAAGAAGAAGTTATTGATCTCCAATTATTTGCAAGCATTAGCGGTTCTGTCCAAGTAAGACCAAAATCATTGGAAATATATACTAAGCCAGTAAAATCAGAACCATTATAGACAGCCTCTATGGCTGCTAATTTTGTACCATCAGAAGAAGATGTAATAGCCCGCCAACCATGTTGCCCAGATGATGTTCTCTCCGTCCATGTGATACCAGAATCAGTAGAAACATAGACGTAACCATTATCTACCACAGCGGCTAATTTTGTTCCATCAGAAGAGGATGTAATGAAAGTCCAATTACGTAAACCAGCATTTGTCTGAACTATCCAAAATAAAGAGTGAAGAATAAATGTATCATCTTCACTGTAGGTAGTACCTTCTCCGTTTGTAGCATACGAACGAAAGTGATATGTGGTATCTGGAATTACGCCTGTAACAGTCGCTTGATATGTACCTAGGTTAAATAAACCATCTTCAGTTGTTGTGTTACCATATTCTGTAGTTAACCCATATTCAAATCCTCTTATAGTATGATCAGTATTTACATAACCATTTAATTTGATCGTATTTAAGTTAACCGGAGTTATATCACTTGTAATTGTAACTGGAGTATGTTGAGGGCCATTGGAAGTATAAATGTAACCATTTTGTACAACTACAGTTAAATTATTTCCATCAGAGGAGGAATTAATATAATCCCAATTAAGTGATCCTATATTTGTTTGTTCTGTCCAAGTAGCAC
>CAZQOL010000008.1:0-2004 GCA_964595185.1 uncultured Candidatus Saccharibacteria bacterium
CTTAGGACTTGATTTGATTGAAGTTTCCCCCAATACAAACCCTCCAATAGTAAAAATAGCAGATTACGGTAAATACAAGTACGAGTTAAATAAAAAACAAAAAAAAGCCAAAGCAGGATCTAAGACAACAGAAACAAAATCTATCCAAATAAAGATAGGAACTGGAGATAATGATCTTGCCCTTAAGGCTCGTAAGGCCTCAGAATGGCTTCGAGATGGACATCGTATTAAAGTAGAATTATTTTTATCTGGACGTTCAAAGTATATGCCAGATATGTTTTTAAGAGAAAGATTAGATAGAGTGCTTCATCTTATAACTGAAAATTATAAAGTTGCTGAAGAATACAAAAAAGGTCCCAAAGGTCCCACTATTACATTAGAAAAAGAAAAATAAAATTTTATGTCAATAAAAACAAATAAATCTTTAACAAAGCGTTTAAAAATTACCAAGACTGGTAAAATTTTATCACGTGCTCCTGGTTTTAATCATTTCAACTCCAGACAATCAAGAACAGCTCAATTAGCAGGAAAGAAAATGAATGATTTAAAAGTTTCAAATAAAAATCGTCGCACATATTTAGCGACTTCAAAAATATAAATTATTAACATTAAATTGCTAGTCGTTAGAACCTAGCCACTAGAACAACCCATGACAAGAGTAAAAAGAGGAACAATAAAAAATAAAAAGAGAAAAAACTTACTTGCCCAAACAAAAGGAATGCGTTTTGGACGAAGTACAAAAGTTGCCCAAGCTAAGGAAGCATTAAAACATGCTGGAAATTATTCATTTGCTCACCGTAAAGATAAAAAAGCTGATGCCCGAAGTTTATGGACCACACGCATCAATGCTGCTGTTCGTCCTCTTGGAATTTCATACAGTAAATTCATTGATGGACTTAAAAAGAAAAATATTGCCATCGATCGAAAGATCCTTTCTGACTTAGCTCAAAAAAATCCTGAAACATTCGAAAGAATCGTAAAAACCTTAGCCTAAATTAATAAAAATTCCCACATCGTGGGAATTTTTATTATTATTAGCATTCAATATCAACAGATTCCCCCGCATTAGGAGTAAAGGCCTTGATGCCTAGATTATCTCTAATCTTCTGAGCTAAAAACATGGCCGATTTTGGTTCTCCCATAACCACAAAAACTTTCTTTAAAGTACTGGCTGTATTTTCTACAAACGAAAGTAAATGGTCAGAGTCCTTGTGTCCTGAATAACCACTGATTTTAGCCACATTAGCTCGTATAGTGACATCTTCACCCATAATTCGAACATGCTTGGCTCCGTCACTTATAATACGCCCCAATGTGCCTATTGATTGATAGCCCGTAAGTAAAATTGTATCATTTTTATTTGGTAAATAATTTTTTTCATGATGAAGTATTCGTCCTCCGTTGCTCATACCACTTCCAGCTATTATTATTTTTGGAGGTGGAACTTTTAAAATAGCCTTTGATTCATCTGTTTCTAATGTTTCTCTTAGGCCTGGAAAGGTAAAAAGCTTATCACCTGTCGCAATCAAATCTTTAGCTTTTTGATTAAAATAACTTCCATACTTTAAATAGACATCTGTAAGTTTAATCGAAAGGGGCGAGTCTAAAAAGATTGGCATCTCAGGTACAATTTTGTTTTCAACTAATGAATTTATCTCATATAGTAATTCTTGGGTTCGTTCAAGAGAAAAAGTAGGAATAATCATCGTTCCCTTTCTTTCATAATTTTCTTTTATTATTTCTTCAAGTTTTTTCTTCCGCTCATCTCGGTGTTCATGATTTCTATCTCCATAACATGATTCCATGACCATATAGTCAGCATCAGTAACAGTGTCCGTGTCTGGCAAAAGTGGTGAAGGAGAATTTCCTAAATCACCTGTGAAAACTATTTTTTTGTCATTGTAAATAATTTCTAACATTCCGGAGCCAAGTATATGTCCTGAATCTTTAAAATAAAATTGGAATCCATGGTCAACATTTATTTTTTGACCATACTCTACAGTT
>CAZQOL010000008.1:2014-17810 GCA_964595185.1 uncultured Candidatus Saccharibacteria bacterium
AATCTAATGAATATTTAATATTCTCGGTGCTATAGATTTTATCAAGACCTAAATCAACCTCACGAGATAAAATATGAGCTGTATCAGCTAACATTATTTCCGTAATCTCTTTTGATGGAATTGTTGAAATGATCCGGCCTTGAAATCCTTCGTTTATTAATTTTGGGATACGCCCAATATGATCAATATGACAGTGTGTAATAAACAAAATATCTATTTTTGAGGCATCATATGGAAAAGTTTCCCAATTTAAATCATCGGCTAATTTTTCTCCTTGGATCAACCCACAATCAATCAAAAATTTCTTTTCATTTCCTTCTAATAAAAAATTAGCTCCGGTCACAGTTCCTGCTCCAGAACAAAAGGTGATTTTTAAATTTTTTTCATTTGCCATATATAATTCATTATACATTAGATGGTAAGTATTCGGAAATTTTAAATGCTTCGGCTGCAGGGTTATTTAAAAACTACGCAATATATGAAAAATTATGAGTAGGTGTGGGCGCGCCGGAGCCTCGAGTGTAATCACGAGAGGCGGAGAGGGATAAGCGAGTAATTTTTCATATATTGCGTAGTTTTTAGACCGAATAAATAAATAAAAAATCCCCCGTGAGATAGTATTTTCATAACATCTCATGGGGAATTTCTTATTAGGACTATCGAAGCAAGTATTACCGTAGCTCTATAGCTAGGTGGGACTGGGAATGATAGAAATTTGTTAACATAATTTGTATACAGTTCTCCATCAAAACTCTCTATCCCCTAAAAAATTGTTCTAGGTAATACATTTCAAATAATCCTATTCTCAGTATACTCAGGTGAAAATTTCACGCAAGCATTTTTATCCCAAATAGCACACTTTTGACACTTTTTCAAATAAAATTCATAAAAACAATTATTATTTATTGTTCTATTCCATATTTTTCAAAAAGCATAATATCATATTTACTTCCAGCCAAATGATCTTCCTTAGGAATTCCTAATACTGTAAGAAAATCTAATAATTCAGTTTGAATCTTTTGTCTTAATTCTGGATTTTCTTCCTCAACAATCTTTTCTACCTCAATAAACTCACCTAAATCCTTTACACTATCAATAACTACCTCAATATCATCAAATTTTGCTTTAATTCTCTTTTTATTAACAATCGGTACTTTTTTATAATTAATATGGTGCAAAATTTCAAGCATTTTATCTCCATCGGATATCTCTAATTCCTTCTCAATACAATCTTGTCTATTTGATTGAGAAATTTTCATTGTAAACAAATGTTTATCATTCTGTTTTCTAACTCTCAAAACTGGAACTTCAAAGGGTGGTGGAAAAATCACATCTTTAGGAATAAAAATATGATCTATTTGATGTAATTCCTCACTGAACAAACAACCCATTTCTTTGAGCTTATTAATTATACTCTCTTTATCTCTTAATCTTGCTTTCACTTCAACTTCATACATATAATTAATTATTATGACAGAAACCCCACAAGGGGGTTTCTGTTTGGGGGTTATTTTTTCTTTGTTTGAGTATACTTTTCGCTCGTACTTTCATAAGAGAATAATTCCGCCTCCGAAAACCAATGGGCTATTTCTTGCTCAGCATCTGAGGCATCTCCAGAAGCATGAATAATATTAGGAATTCCAATATCATTTATATCAGCATGATTAAAACTCATATGAGCATAATCTCCACGGATTGTTCCTGGAAGTGCTGCTTTCGGCTCAGTTGCCCCAACCATTTTACGAATTAATGAAATTGATTCAATACCTTCAAGAACAAAAGCAATAACTGGCCCTTGATCCATCATTGATAATGTCACATCAAACGCTTTTTGTCCTCTACGAGAAATCATTTTTCCAATATTTTCATAGTGATGAAAATAATGATCATAGCTTGGTTGTAACATTTTTGCTCCAACAATTTTTAGTCCTGCTCTTTCAAAGCGAGATAAAATTTCACCTACAATTCCACGTTGAACAGCGTCTGGTTTAAAAACAATTAAAGAACGTTCTATTGTTGCCATAAAAAATTTAAAATATTATTAATAAGGTTCCTATAACATACCATAAAAAACTATTTATTCAAAATTTAGTTATTTTGTCCGAGACGATATTTCGCCATAATTTCCTCTTCAATTTCTTCGCGAGGGCGGCCGTATTTTAAGTATGATAACTCTTTTATTTTTTCAACTATTTCCGTGTTACCCTTTGGCGTCATGCTCCAATGTGAAGTCATGTTGAAAGGTTTGGTTGGCGTTCCATTCACAAGCATACTGACATATGAATTAAAATTATCTAATTTAATAATATCAGAAGCCGTAAATGTTGGTTTAAATTTTTGTTCAACAAAATTGGCATCTTCTGTACTTATTCGATAGACTGCCATTGAGCCAACGTTTCCAAAAACAGCATTTTTTATATTTTCTTCAAGCTGTGAAATGTATTGATGAGCAATTGTGAGCGATAAACGATATTTTCTAGCTTCAGATAAAATTGAAGAAATCGAATCTGTTGTCACATTTTGGAATTCATCAATATAAAGATAAAAATCATTCATTGGCTTTCCAAACATATCAACTCGAGAAAGAGCCGCCATCTGGATCTTGCCAACTAAGAGCAACCCAATTAAATTGGCATTAATATCTCCAAGTCGTCCTTTTGAAAGATTCACCAATAAAATCTTTTTATTGTCCATGATTTCCCTGAAATTAAAAACAGATTTTTCTTGTAAGACAACAGGGCGCATGATGTCATTTGAAATAAAATTATCAAATTTTGAAGTAATGTAAGGCACAAAGTTTGCAATTGATTGATCGCCAGTTGTTTGTTCGGCACTTTTCCAAAATTGATTGATGATTGGATTTTTACAATGTGACAATTTCATATCGCGAAATTCTTTATCAGCCAAAACCCGGCCGATCTCAAGTAGCGTTGCCCCACTTTCGGGATGCTCCATAACTAGAAAAGCTGAATTTTTGAAATACTGTTCAAACATTGGGCCCCCAGAAGTTTTCATGTCAAAAAGTTTATTAAAAATACTCATAAGTTCATTGACCACAAAAGTTTTTTGTTCTGGATATTTCGGATCATATTCAAGCATATTTAGACCCATCGGACGCGCAGTGTAGGCCGGATCAAAATAAATAACATCATCTATTCTTTCTTTAGGAACATAAGAAAGAATGTCTTGAATGTCAGTTCCATGAGGATCAATAAAACAACAACCGTCACCATTTTTAATATCTTGGGCAATCATATTTTTTAAAATTGTGGTTTTACCAGTTCCCGTCTGCCCGATAACATACATGTGGCGCATACGGTCTTCACGACTCATATGAATTTCTGTGTCTTTGCCGTGATAGCTATTTATTCCAAGTAAAATTCCATCATGACCAATTTCAATTGGGGCTGGGGCAATACCGGCTTTAGCTTGTTTAAGTTGAGAAGAAACAACGCCATATGGAAAATGAAAAATTGTAGCTAATTCTTTTAAGTTAAGTGGCATCGAACATGAGTCTGAAAAAGTTCGATAAGTAAAATCATGAATCAATTGTGATAATTCCCCACCCTCTGGATGATGAAAATTAAAACCGTTGCGATCGGCTTCGGTAAATTGATTAAATGAAGACTCGATATCGGCTAAAATTTGTTTTGATCTCATCCGGTCTTCAGCTGAAGCAACAATACGAATATTTGTAGCCATAATCGTACTTTTCATTTTCTCGGTAATATTCTCAACAGCTTTGTCATTTACTTTTTTTTCTTCTTTTTTCTTCGAAGCACCAAAGAAAAGTTCTTTCGCCACTGATTTAAATTCTTTTGCAATTTGTCTGGTTAAACTTGAAGCTGTTCGAACTGACATTCCATTTTTAACATCAGCTAAAATAATATGAAATTTTTTCATTATATCATCATCTTCCGGACAAATCGTAAACTGGATTGAAGCTCCTTCTCCATTTTTTTTCAATTTTGTGAAAATATTTAAAATTATATTAAGAGGATCATGATCAAGTGCATCATATAATTTAATTGGATAAACTTCATGATGAGCAAGGGTCGCATATGAAGCAGAGATTGAAGCATTCTCAGAAAAAATATTGTAATCATCTGGTACTTCCACAAGTTTCGCATTTGGATGAACTCCAAACAATTGTTTTTCAAACAAGTCTGCTTTGGAGCTAGGGACAGCAGTATAAAAAACGAAATTATCACTATCCTCTGAAAGTGCAATCTCTAAGGTAAAATGATTGCGGTTATAATTTTCTCTTCCTTCTCCGACTGAATGCATTCCAGCAAAAAATTGCTCCATGGCTCCAAGTAATTCTTTCAAACTTTTCTTATTACCTTCGTTTTCATTCATATCAGGAAGGGTGATTTCAAAAAGTTTCATATCAAGAGACTTGAATAAAGGTGTTCCCTCTTTTAATCCTGGAATTTTATGAGTCGTATATAAATACTGAACAAGAAAACGATGGAAATCATCATCAATGTGTGGGTTATTCATTTTAGAAACAATTGATAAGGTATTAGATATTCCTTTGCTAAGCAATATTGCCAGCAATTCTTCCATCTTATTATCGTGCGGTTCTGGATGTAATCTTAAAACTAATTTCTCAATTTCACTATTTTTAACTACCGCACTTTTGTGCATAACATCTTCCGGCTCAAATTTTCTATACTCTGAAATCACTCCATGAGCTAATTGTTCTTTATTTACTTCTTGACCTTGTTCTTTTAAAGCTTTCTCCTTTTCTGCAATATGAGCTCGTAAAAAATCTAACTCCTCCTCTGGAGTTTTAAATTTAGGAGCATTATTTAAATTAAATCCTTCCATATCGTACCATTATACCACAACAAATATAAAAAATATAAAAAGATGTTTTAGTTAAAATAGGAAAGAAATAGTCTTTGAGAAATGCCTTGCGCATGGCGACGGCCCGAGCAGAGCAAAAACCCAGCAGGGTTTTATGTGTGCATTTCGAGAAGAGCTATTTCTTGGATATTTTTACTTTATTGAAGTCAAAATCTCCGCATCTCCTTCTGTTATCAAAATTGTGTGCTCAGAATGAGCTGAGCGAGTCCCATCGGCTGTTTTGATTGTATAGCCATCATCCATACTTACAATATTGTCCTTGCCAATATTTAACATTGGTTCAATAGCAATTATCATCCCTGGAATCAGTTTTTGTCCTTTACCTGCCTTACCATAATTAGGCACATATGGATCTTCGTGTATTTTTATTCCAACTCCATGTCCCGCAAGTTCGCGAACAATACCATAACGACGATTAACAAAAAACTCAATAGCATGGCCAATATCACCGACAGTTGAACCTCCTTTGGCTGCCCAAATACCAATCTCCAGGGCTTTCTTAGTATTTTCTATTAGGTCCTTATCTTTTTGAGAAATTTTACCGACGGGGACAGTCACTGCATGATCTGTAAAAAGTCCTTTATGTTTTAAACCAAGATCAAGTGAGACAATATCACCTTCTTTTAAAATTTTATTTTTACTTGGTATTCCGTGCACAATCTCATTATTGACTGACACACAAAGAGAAGCTGGAAAAGCTTTTTCTGCTCCTTCTGGTTTATAATTTAAAAAAGCTGGTATTCCTCCCTGGGCTTTTATTAATTTGAAAGCATATTGATCAAGGTCATATGTAGAAATACCTGGTTTAACCATTTTTGCAGTTTCTATCAAAACTTTAGCGAGTATTTTCCCTCCTTCACGGATGATCTCTATTTGTTTAGGTGTTTTTACAATTACTGACATATAAATTAATACTATTTTATTACTGTTCCTACAAACTTTTTACCGTTCAAATAATTTTTCAGATTTTCAATATTGTTGCCGTTCATAATGACAATTTCGTAACCCAAAGATTTTGCTTCGGCGGCCGCAACTGTATCAAATGGAATATTTATTCCCGGATTCCAACTCTCAGGGAAAAGTGTTTCAAAATCATTCCATGACATTTCGTAAATTGGTTTAGCATCTGAATTTATTTTTGGATCTTTATCATATACACAATCAATATTTGAAAGATTTATTATTTTTGTGGCCCCAACACTTTTTGCTCCACATACTGCAGCCAAATCACTACTATTGCCTGGTTTCCATCCTCCTCCTACAATAATTGGCTTGTCGGTTTGTGGAATAAATTCTGGGTTCAAAACTATTTTCTCATATGCTAGATCGCCGAAACTTATTCGAAGCAACTCAGCATTTAATCGAGTTGATGCTATCCCCAACCAATCTAAATCTTCATCCGAAGGGCTTGTGATCTGCTTCAAAGAATCATTATATCGACGACAGACCTTACCACCTCCAGTAATAATTAAAAAATTATAACCATTTTCAACATAATCGTTAATAGTTAAAACAAAAGCTTTTAAAAAATCAACATTAACTTCATCTGGAACAATCAATGATCCGCCAAGAGAGATAACAAGTGATTTTTCATTATGCATATATTAAGAAAGTAATGGATTTAACTTATTAATAATATCAAGATGAATATCTTCTACTTTCCCTTCCCCATCTACTTCAATATATTTATAGAATGAATCATTTTTTATAATTTCAAGCATTGGAATAATAAATTTATCAAATTCATCCAATCTACTTTCAATAGCATTTTCATTATCGTCGTTTCTTCCTCGAGATAACATTCTCTTCCTGACGCTTTCTCTTTCTACTTCTATATTTATGATTATTGGATCTTGTCTTTTAATATACAAAAGTAATTCTTTAATGACTTCAAGTTGATGAATATTGCGAGGATATCCATCAAAAAATAATACTGAATCCTCATCCACAATATCGATTACATTTCGAACGAACAAAGCATCTGTTAGAAAATTCGGTTGAAATTTTCCATGTTTTGTTGTAACTTCATGAGAAATATTTTGAATATATCCATCTTCTTTGAAAAATGATCTAAAAATCTCTCCCATTACGATAGATTTTAAAGAGATGCCGGCAAAATTTGAAGATAAATACTCTTGTAAAAGTTTAAGCTGGGTCCCTTTGCCTGAACCTGATCTTCCGACAAAAATAAATGTGTGTGGTTTATTCATATTAATTCATTATATACTAAATTAACTAAACATAAAAAAAGACCCAAGTGATAGGTCTTTTTAGTATTCTCTCATTGATAATTGAGCATCCGTTTTTTTAATTAAATCAAGAACGACAGAAACAACAATCAATAACGCTGTTCCCCCAATGGCAAAAGCGGTTATGCCGGTGATAGCTCTAATGACGAGAGGTAAAACAGCAATCAATCCCAAAAAGACTGCTCCCATCATCGTTGTTCGATTTAATATTTTTGAAATATAATTTCTTGTCGCTTCTCCTGGGCGAATACCTGGAACGAAAGCTCCATTTTTTTGTAAATTTGTGGAAATTTGTTCTGGATCAAAAGTAACGGCAGTGTAAAAATATGTAAAGACGAAGACAAAGATAAAATAAAATAGTGAATAGAGCCAAGTATTTGCAACAAACCACAATAGTCCTCTTGAAATCGCAAGCAAGGTTCCGTTTGTCATTCCTGCTAAAGCGTTACCGATAAGCTGAGGAAAAAGCAAAATAGAAAGAGCAAAAATTATTGGAATAACTCCGGCTTGATTAACCCGAATTGGAAGATAGGTTTGAGTCCCACCTGAGACGTGATCACCTCTGACTTGTTTTGCATATGTCACAGGAACTGGTCTTTCAGCTTCAGTCACAACCACAACTCCTGCTACAATCAACAGACCAACTGCTAAAAATAAAATATAAACAGGTAAACTGGCAATATTAAAAGTGAAGAAGAATTGTGAAACCTCTTTAGGAATATTGGCAACAATTCCAGCAAAAATGATTAAAGAAACTCCGTTTCCAATTCCAAATTCAGAAACAAGTTCTCCAATCCACATTATGAGCATTGAACCCGCTACGATAACAGAAATATTTGTGAACATCCCAAACATTGAAACATCGGTCATTATTCCTTGTCGGCGAAGTAATACAAGAAGAGCTACTCCTTGAACAATTGCAAGTGGAATAGTTAACATTCTACTAAATTGGGTAAATTTTTTACGTCCAATTTCTCCATCTTCTTGATACATAGCTTTAAGTCTTGGAGACATAATAGTCAAAAGTTGCATTATAATAGAAGATGTAATGTATGGACCAACTCCAAGCATTATAATAGACAAAGTTGAAAGTCCTCCACCTGAAAATACATTTAAGACCCCGACAAATTGGTTATTACTTATGAAATTCTGAAGTTTAACTGTATCAACTCCAGGGATTGGGATGGCAGACAAGAGACGAAAAACAACTAAAGATCCAAGAACAAACAAAACCCGATTTCTCAATGTTTTGTCGGTAAAGATCGTTTTTATTTTTAGCCAAATACTTTCCATGATGATTAGGTTCTAGTTCCTAGGTTCTAGGTTCTAGTCTTTTCTAGTCCCTAAAAACTAATCACTAGTTACTTGTTTACAATACTGCCACCAGCCTTTTCAATTTTTTCCTTTGCGCTGTCTGAAAATTTACAGCCAACAATCGAAAGCTTCTTTGTTATTTCTCCATTTCCAAGAATTTTAACAACCGGAAGAACTCCTCCAACTCGACGAATTAATTTCTTTTCAAATAATGCTTCTGTTGTCACAACTGCACCTGCATCAAAAATATTTAGTGCGCCGACATTAACCGGTGAATATTTAATTGCTCCTGAATTAAAACGGTATCCTCGAAGCTTGGGAAGTTTCTTTATTATATCACGAATCTGTGGGCGTCTCTTATTACCAGCACGAGCTGTTTGACCCTTGCCTCCACGGCCAGATGTTTTACCTCGGGTACCCCCGCGGCCAACTTGTCTTGCTTTTTTATTTGGGTGTAATCTTTTTAATGTATTTAATTGCATAAAATTTTATTTAACTTCTTCTTTAACTTCTGTTGCGACCACTTCAGGTGCCACAAAAGGAACAGTTTTAATTTGTGACTTTTCTTTTAACATATATAAAGCCTTATAAGCAACACGGGCATTGTTTAATTTATTTTTACTTCCTGAATGAAGTTTAGCTGTGACATTCTTTATCCCCGCTAAAGTCAACATATCGCGAACAGTACTACCAGAAACTAATCCTTTTCCATAGTTGGGCTTAATGATCAATTCTGAACTTGAAAATTTTGCAGATACTTCATGAGGAATAGACATTTCTTTTGTCGTCTTTATCTTAAACATATTTTTCTTGGCCTGTCGAAGAGCTTTCGTTATAGCGATAGCAGTATCTCCTCCTTTCCCAGTTCCAAGTCCGACTGACCCCTTCTTATCACCGATTGCAATCGCAACAGCAAATGTCATACGGCGTCCTCCGGCTACCACACGAGTCACTCGACGAATAGAAACCATTTTTTGATCAAACTCAGGTTTTGGTCTCTCAAAAGATGGTCTAGCCTTACGACTATCCCCACCTTCACGCTTCTGATAAGTTGGCTTATTGAAAGTCTTATTATTTGTTGTATTTTGTTTTGGTTTTGCTGTATCCATATATTTTATTTAAAATTTAAGTCCACTCGCTCTGGCTGAATCAGCTAAGGCTTTTACTCTACCGGTATATTTAAAACCATTACGATCAAAGACACATGTCTTTATTCCTTTTTCTCCAGCTTTTTGAGCAATCAAAGAACCAACTTCTTTTGCTCTTTCTTGTTTTGTTCCTTTCTTTATTTTAAGATCAGAAGCTGAAGCTAAAGTAACATTCTTTACATCATCAATAATTTGAGCATACATAAAATTGTTTGAACGAAAAACTGAAAGACGAGGAATTTTCGCTGTCCCATTTATTTTGTTTCGGATTTTTTTCTTTAATCTTATTCTTTTTTCCAATTTTTTATTAATCATTTTATTTAAATTCGTAATTAGTAATTATTAATTAGTAATTACTACGCTGCCTTCTTACCTTGCTTACGACGAATAACTTCATCATGATAACGGAATCCTTTACCTTTATATGGTTCTGGTTTTTTCTTTGCTCTTACTTGAGCAGTGAATGAACCAACGGCTTCTTTATCAATCCCCGTGACTGTAATATTATTTTTTTCAGCTGTAACAGTTAATCCAACAGGAATAGCAATTTTTACTGGATGAGAAAATCCTAATGCCAAATTTAAAAATTGTCCAGCAACTTCAGACTTAAATCCAACTCCTTCTAAAATTAATTTTTTAGAATATCCTTCATTAACTCCTATAACCATATTTTTAACATGTGAAGCATATGTTCCCCATAGAGCGTTCACCGTTCGGTCTTTTTCTTTATTTGGAGTAAAAGTTATTTCATTACCATTTATATGTAAAGTTACATCTCCTGGGAAATCTCGAGTGAGTGTTCCTTTTGGACCTTTCGCAGAAAAAGTAGTACCGATAAGCTTTACCTCTGTACCTGCTGGAACTATGACTGTTTGTTTTCCAATTCTACTCATATATATTAATTACCATAATTTAAACAATACTTCTCCTCCGACCATTTCTTTTTTTGCTTGTTTGTCAGTTAAAATACCTTTGGGAGTCGAAAGAACGGTTAGTCCATAACCTCTCTTTATATCTTTAACTCCTTTATAAACTCGGCATGATGATTTCGAAATACGGTCAGCGCCAGTTATTTTTGGAGCCTCATCAACATAAACAAGCTCAAGTTCCATTATAGGGAAACCTTTCTTTGTTTTTTTAACTACACTCTTAAGATATCCTTCTTTAACTAAACATTCAGCAATTGAGAATTTAATCTTGGAATGAGGAACAACAACCGTCTCGTGATGAGCTCGGCCTGCATTCTTTATCATATTTATCATGTTTGCGATTTGATCCATATTTTTTGATAGTATCTAGTTTTTAGTTATTTTAATACTAGAACCTAGAAACTAATTACTATAACCTAATTTAATTTACCAACTTGATTTTCTTACTCCTGGTAGCATCCCTTCGTTAGCTAACTCTCGGAAGCAGATACGACATAGTCCAAAATCTCTCATATAAGCGTGACCTCGGGAACAACGAAAACAACGATTTGTTTCTCGTGTGCTAAATTTTGACTTCTTTAAATGTCTTGCAGTAACTGATTTTTTTGCCATAATAAATTAGTTTCTAGTAACTAGGTTCTAGTGACTAGACATGAGGGCGATATCTCGTTTATTTTCTTAAAAGTGCAGATTGCTCTTTGCTCTTAAGGAGACAAACGGATCTAAAACTCATGTCCTCCTATACTATCAGATAAGGTAAATACTGTCAACAAAAAAGCGCGGCCAAAATTGGTCGCGCTGGTTAAAAATAGTTTACATTACTTATGAATGACTAAAGTACAATTTTGCCCATATTCCTTTTTCCCCAAGGAAAAGGATCGGTGATGACTCCAAAAATTAGGATCAGAATATGTATCAATATTATCAAAATGTATATTTGATACATTAATGCCAAATCGTTCAAATTGAGATCTAATTATTCCACGAAGGGAAATATTCCCCATTTTAACACCTCTTGGAATAGCATCCTCCCCATACAGAGAATAAAGATAACAAAAAATTTTCCGGTTTGTCTCTCCGTGAACAGGGTCCCTAATATCATATATGTATGACTGAGAACCGATTCCACAAACGACAAAAATTTCATAATGATTTGTTTCTTTAGTGTATCTCATCATCTCATCAATCACACTTTCGTTTGGTCGTGACGCAACGTTGATAATAATCTTCTGTCTATCAATCAATGAGGCTAACCCAGCATGCGCCGCAATTAAAATATCATTTGCAATATCATGATAAATGATAGTGGGACAATCTGCTGAATACATAGAAACGGCTGATCCCCTTGGTATTACCATCCCCTCTGCTTCACATCCACTCATAATTTTAATTCCTTTAATATAATAATTCTCTTTAAAATCATTTGGCTCACATAAAATACCATTTAATTTTGAAGCATCTGGGACATAAACGCTATTTATATTCCTTTCTTCGAGAATAGATATTAGTTCAGAATGATTAGTGAAATTAATTCTCCAGTTAATGGGTTTACCGAAAGTGAAAACCTCAGCCCTTGCCGAGTGAATTGAATTGAAAGCAACGGAGGTAACGTCGCTCTGGTCTTTTTTTGTCTCCATATTTTTCTGTTTTTTCTTTAAATTACCACAGAAAACCATTAAAAACAAATGTCGTGCATTTTATAAAAATTTTTGAGCTATTTTTAAGTCTTCTTTTGTATTTATCTGTAACCATTCTTTTAAGATTATATATGATACATCGTTGCAATTTGCAAATAAGGTGTGGGGGATACCAGCTTCACCTTGCTCGTAATATACAGGTTTGTATTTTAAAAAATCACTCGTTAATGTAAAAAAGCCCGAAAAACAAGGTAATTCTTTATTAATCTCAGATTCAGTTTGTTTTCTAAAAGATAAAATTTTATTATTTTTTGTATTTAAGTCACACGTTCGATATCTTTTATCTAATCTTTTATAGCTAAGCCCATATGCTGGAGAGGGCATTTTTACAAGATTCTCAATATCTTCTTTCAAAAAAATATCATCACCATTTAAGACTAAAAACTTATCTTCATTTATTAAAAAATCACGAGCTGTCATCAGAGCAAAGTAAGTCCCTTTTTCTTTTTCATCTTGAAATAAGAATTTTATATTTAAATTAATTTTAAAATCTACTAAAAATTGCTCAAATAAATTTTTGTGTTTTTCTTTTATTATTATAAAAACTTCATCTATTTTATTAGGCAGTGAAAAAAGTATGTAAAATAAAATTGGTTTGTCATTTATTAAAATAAGAGGCTTTGGAATCGTTTCAGTTAAGGGCTTCAATCGCTCACCATCTCCTGCACATAAAATTATTGCTTTCATAAATGAAAGTATAACATAATAGCCTATCTCCAAAGAAATAGGCTATTAAAATTTTATTATGCCGTTTAATATTGCTGGCTCGTTCAAGGAACCCGATCTTTCTCCGTTTAAATAATGGATAATCAATCTAATACTCCCTTCGTGGATTAATCCTTTGGCGGACAAACTAATGATTTCGTTTAAGCTCAAAATAATAACTTTTGAAACTTCTTTTGGATCATTAGTTATCAACCTAGGTATATAGTTCAATCTCAACGTAAACAGATAGTTGTCATTTGTAAAACCGTTCGGTCTTAATTTCTGATAACAACCAAATTGTTCAAAAGGGATTTTGGTTAAATCAAGGGCTACCTCATCATCAATCTCTCTAATTAAAGCTTGATCAGGATTTTCTCCTTCCTCAATCCCTCCCCCAGGAAGTCCTATTCTTCTGTTGCCGTCTTTTTTACCTCTCGCATCACGGTCTTTAACAAGAAGATATTTTTGACCAAAGATATTAGAATTATTGTTGATCAAAATGATCGCTTGAACCCCATCTTTTACTATGGAGTTCGATAAAATTTTTACCGTTTCCATAGTTTCTGTGTTTTTAGTTTCTCTTAAATTACCACATAGCAAGTATTAAATCAAATAAAAAGCCCTCCTTTTTTAAGGGAGGACTCTTAACAGTTAATGTACACTATGTGATTTTTTGAAGTTTTTCAACAACCTCATTACATAGTTTTCTTAGATGATCTTTTTTAAAACTAATTTCCCCTAAACTTTCCCCTGAACCGGGTTCAGGAGATTAAAAAACACAGCCAAACTTGGTCGCGTTTTTCATTATTTTTATACTTGTAACTTAGCAATGTAACATTTTATTGTATTTATAGTTATGAATTATTATTTTGGTTTAATTCTAAATCTGAATATACTTCAAGAATTATTTTCTTATAGAAATAATAATCTTTTTTCAAAAGAAAATATATATTTTTTCTATAATAATAAATGCTCGCTTCATCATCAGAAAATCGTAGATAATCAAGTGGAATTTCAATAAAATGACTATCTTCTTTCATAATTCTTACATCTGAAGAGTATCCGTCTATCATATTCAAATTAAAATAAAAATATATTCCATTTTCACTTTTACCTTTATTATGAAGATACTCATAATAAATTACATCCAGTCTAAAAATTTGAAATGGACCAAAACCACTAGATGTTTTATTAATATACCCTTTTCTGTCTTCATCTCTAGAAAAGACAATACTATTAACTGGAATAGAGTATAATACTGTTTTATTATTAATCTCAGCTTCCAGTTCAATTTTTTTATGAATTTCAAGAATTTGCATATTAAGTGCATTTTTAATTGTATTTCTTTCGTTCATAAAAATTTTAGAATTCTCAATTTTTCTGTAATTCATTAATGTTTTCATTTTGTTTAGTTTTAAGTTGTTAAAGAATTTTCTTGTAGTATATTTATAAAGTGATATGATGTATATATGTCGAAATATTTTCGACAACACTTTATGGAAAACAATGTTATTAAAGAATTCTTGCAAAAACTCGATTTATCCGAAAAAGAGATAAAGGTATATTTGTATTGTCTTAGTCATGGACCACAACTCATGAGTCGACTTGCTCAAATATCAAATACAACTCGAACAAACTCATATGACATTGTAAAAAAATTGGAACAAAAAGGCCTTTGTAATACGGTAGGATCTTCGTATGGGAGAAAAGTAAAAGCTTGTAGCCCTGAAAATATAAGTGGACTTTTAGAAAATAAAGAAAAACAAATAAAAGAATTGAAAAAGGATCTTGTTGAGGTATTACCAATTCTTAAACACCAATCTAATGGACTTCTTTCCCCTTTCACCAGAGTGTCATACTTTGAAGGAATTGATAGTGTTAGAAAAATGCTTTGGCAAAGTCTTCAAGCAAAAAATAAAATCATTAAAATTGCTGGTTCTGAACTCGATATGGTTTCCAGCCTCGGTAAAGAATATGTGGCTGACTTTCACATAAAAAGAAAAGCAAAAGAAATACATCTCAAATCTCTGCGCCCAGACTCTAATAGGGTGATTGGCGAAATATTCTTGGATGATAAAAAATACCTAAGAGAGATAAGAATCCGTCCAAAAGGAAAAGTACGCCTGAAATCGAACTTAATTATTTGGGACAATTATATTGCTATTTATTCACTGAAAGATAAAATTATCTTCGGAACGTTAATCGAAAGTGAAGAAATGACAATTATGTTTGATTCTTGGTTTGATTTTATTTGGAATAACTCAAAGGGCATATCATAATAAAAACCCTTGTTACTAAGGGTTTTTATTATTTATTTTGTATTTTGTATTTTCTGATCACTAGAAACTAATTTTTATTTCTTAAACGGTATACCTATTAGTTCAAAGAATTCGGTTGCTTCGGCTTTTGTTTTTGCAGTTGTGACGATTGTGACAGCAAGACCAAACACATCTTTTAATTCTTCGTCACCTGTTTCAGGGAAGATTGTATGTTCTTTAATACTCATTGTTAGATTACCGATATTATCAACAATCTTTCTATCAATTCCGCGGAAGTCTTTCGTTCGAGGAATAGCCACATTGATTAATTTATCTAAAAATCCATACATTCGAGCTCCACGAAGAGTAACCATGACTCCAACTGGGTCTCCAAGACGAATCTTGAAAGAAGCAATTGATTTCTTGGCACTTTTTGTTGCGGGACGTTGACCAGTAATTTTAGTTAATCTCTCAAGAACTAATTTATTATGATCTTTGTTTCTTTTAAGACCAGAACCAGTTCCACTTGCAACAACTACCTTAACTAAATGTGGGGCCGCCATTACATTCTTATATCCATATTTGTATTTACGAAGCATTTTATGAAAATACAATATTTATTGT
>CAZQOL010000008.1:17820-19106 GCA_964595185.1 uncultured Candidatus Saccharibacteria bacterium
AATTAATCTAACTTCTTAACATTTGATACATGAATAGGCATAGCAATTTCTAAAATCTGACTGATGTCACCTTTTTTCTTTGCCTTATGAGCTTTTTTTCTCATATTAACACCTTCAACAACAACTTTAAGTTCAGATGGTATTGCTTTTAAAACTTTACCTTTTTTACCTTTGTTACTTCCTGCAATAACTATTACATTGTCTCCTTTCTTGATTTTCATAATATTAA
This sequence comes from uncultured Candidatus Saccharibacteria bacterium, assembly GCA_964595185.1. GTDB lineage: Bacteria > Patescibacteriota > Minisyncoccia > Phycocordibacterales > UBA9973 > UBA8515. Next base: position 18,050 of record CAZQOL010000008.1, read on the forward strand.
ATAACTTCTTGGGCTAATGAAATAATTTTTTGATATCCACGCTCTGCAAGTTCTCTTGGGATAGGACCAAATACTCTTCCGCCTTTTGGATCAAGTTTATCTTTTTCTAAAATTACAACAGCATTATCATCAAAACGAATATATGAACCATCTTTTCGGCGATATGATTTTACTGTTCGAACAACCACAGCCTGACAAACATCTTTCTTTTTAATCGTTTTTCTAGGTTCTGCTACTTTAACAGAGATAATAACCTTATCTCCGATTCCAGCATAACGACGTTTTGAAGATCCAAGTATTTTGAAAACCTTTCCGATCTTTCCTCCGGCGTTGTCTGTTATATTTACGATTGTTCCATCTTGAATCATATAATTTAATTTCTCAGTTTATCAAGTTTTTACTTGATAACTCTGAAGTGTTTATCTTTTGATATTGGTTTTGTTTCTTCTATTTCGACATTGTCTCCCATTTTTTTACTATTGTCTTCATCGTGGGCTTTATACTTCTTTGTTTTTTTAATTCGCTTTCCATATTTAGGGTGTTCCACAAATCGAGTGACTTTTACCACAACAGTCTTGTCCATTTTATCTGAAACAACTACACCCTTTAAAATTTTATTTGATTTTTTGATTTTTGTTTCCATATATTTATTATCTTGCCACGATTCGTGTCTTAACTGGTAATTTTGTTCCAGCCTTGCGAAGAGCCTCTTTAGCAGTTACTTCTGGAACTCCATCAACTTCAAACAATATACGTCCAGGACGAACATCTAAGCAATAACCTTGTGGATCACCCTTTCCTTTTCCCATTCCGACTTCAGCTGGTTTTGCAGTAAAAGGTCTATCTGGAAAAATTCTTATCCACATACGGCCAGTTTTTCCAAGTGTACGAGATGTCACCTTTCGAGCAGATTCAATTTGGTTTGAGCGAACACGCCCACCGGAAGTCGCTTTAAGTCCGTATGATCCAAAGGCCACAGTAATTCCACGAGTATCGGGAGTAACCTTGGTCATATCAGTACGACCAGTTTGCCATTTTCTAAATTTTACTTTCTTTG
>CAZQOL010000009.1:0-15807 GCA_964595185.1 uncultured Candidatus Saccharibacteria bacterium
TACTTCTTTTATGCCTGACCATATGAATTACTACAAAGGTTCGATGGAAAAGTATTTTTCTGATAAAGCCAATATCTTTAGATATCAAAAAGAAGGTGATGTCTTAGTTGTCAGTAAGGAAGTTAAAAAAATTATAAAAGAAAAAATTAAAAGTAGGGTAATTATTGCGGATAAAGATGAAGTCAAAGAGCATAAATTTATTGTGCCTGGTGAACACCAAAGACAAAATCTTGCTTACGCCGTAGAGGTAGCAAAACTATTTAATATTTCCGAAGCGAAGATTAAGAAATCTGTTAAAGAATTCAAAGGAGTAGAGGGAAGGCTTCAACTTTTGCGTGTTTATAAAGGAATAAAAATATACAATGATAACAATGCTACAACCCCCGAGGCTCTCATTGCTGGGCTTAAGGCTGTTGCCTTAGAAAAGCCAAACGCAAGGGGTTTGGCTAGCCAAACCCCTTGCGTTTGGCAGAAGAATATTGTTTTGATTTGTGGTGGGTCGGATAAAAAGTTGGATTTAAAAGAGTTAGTTAAAAATATAAACCAATATTGTAAATTTGTGTCTTTAATACCGGGAACGGGAACTGATGTTTTAATTAATAATTACGGACCTGCCCGACGGCAAGGCGGGTTAAAAATTAAAAATGAAGTGGGGAAAGATTTGAAAGATGTCGTTGAGAAAGCAATTAAACATGCCAAGAAAGATGACACAATTCTTTTTTCTCCCGCCTTTGCGTCATTTGGAATGTTCAATAATGAATATGAGCGAAATGATTTATTCATAAAGATAATTAAAGGGTTAAAATAATATGGAAGATTCAGATCAAGATAAAATATTATTTTGGGAGGGTGATGGAGAATATGGATTCCTTTCAAATTTTTCATATATACCTGTTTTTTATGATAATAAAAAATGGTTAACAAGTGAACACGCATATCAAGCCGCAAAATTTGATAATCCTGTTGTTAAAGAAGAGATTTTAAATGCTCCAACTCCAGATGAGGCTTTTAAAATTGGAAACTACCCGGAAAATATAAGAAGAAATGATTGGTATGAAATTAGAGTTCAGATTATGGAAGATATTGTTTCAGAAAAATTAAAACAAAATTTATATTTAAATGAATTACTATTAAAGACAGGAAATAAGGAAATTATTGAATCATCATCAACGGATTCATTTTGGGGATGGGGCCCAAATAAAGATGGAGAAAATCATATGGGTAAAATTTGGATGAAATTAAGGGAAAAAATTCAAAATAATTAATTTAATTAATTTTTATGAAAGAAAAAAGAAATGATTATGATTTGATACTAAAACAACAATTATTCTTTCTAGAAAGTTCTTGTAGAAATTATGACTTAAAACCTGAATATGAAATGGAGGCTATTCGAATAGCTGGTCACTTAAGGACCCTTTTAAATGATAAAGAAAAAAATATATCTGAAGATGATAAAATAATCAAGATGCTCGGTGAGTTAGAAGATAAGTATAAAAAAATATTTAGTAGTGAATTATCGTATGATATAAATCAAATTAAGAAAAAAAGACGAAGCCAAATTGAATTAAGAAAAAATTCTGTCTCTCTTTTCAATCAAATGGGAATTAAGAACATTTTGTATGTAGATACAAGCCATAGTGATGAAGAAGCATCAATTTCACATTTGACTGGAAATATTTCAGACACAATAGTATTATCTGAGAATATATCATATTATGGTTTAGTTTTTAAAGAGTGTTCTGATTTTAAGCAGAGACAAACTGGTGGTTATTTGCCAAAGTTTCAAATTACTAATATTCCACAAGAACAAAAATCTGTTTCTTTTGATGAATGGTGGAATGAAAAAATAATTTTTAATAATAGAAATGGAGTTATTTTTAACCGCAAACAATTAGTTTTGAATGTTTGCAATTTGGATGGCTATGCCCATATTGATGAAAATCTTAATCAGAAATATATAGAATTTAAAACCTCTAATTTTATTGAGAAAAGTTTTATTAATGACAAAGAAAAGAATTTATTAAATTCCCCAGCTTTTGCGTCCATCAGACAAATTGCTTTTGAGATTATTGAATCACTTAAAAAAGCAAATATTTATAAGCAAGATAATAATTTTGAATTAAAATGATAAAAATTTCAGTAATTATTCCAGCACATAATGAAGAAAATTATATTTCAAAGACGATTGAGTCTCTGAAGAAAAATAAAATACCTTTTGAGTTGATAGTAATTTGTGATTCTTGTACTGATAAAACTAAAGAAATCTCATTGAAATATACAGACTTAGTTTATGAAGTAGATTTTAAAAATGTTTCAAAAGCAAGAAACTTTGGAGTAATAAAATCAACTGGAGATATCTTGGTTTTTCTAGATGCTGATACTTCTGTATCAGAAAATTACTTAGAAGAAATTTCAAGAATTATAAATAATTACGATTATGGGTCTGCAAAATGTGTGAGTGAATCAAAATCGGTGTTGGGTAAGTATCTTTCTTGGTCTGTCAATAATTATTATAGGAAGAATATTGGTGGCAATTTTTTTGTTAAGAAAAGTATTTTTAATTCAGCTAGGGGATTTGACGAGCAGATGAAGATGGGGGAGGACACAGATTTAGGCGATAAATTAAAAAAGATAGGAGCCAAGTATTGTTTTATTAAAAATTGTTTTTTGATTCCAAGTGAAAGAAAATATAGAGAGCAAGGTTATATATATTTAATAATAAAATCCGGAATCAATGGCCTTATTTATAAATTCTTTAGAAAATACTATAATAGAAAAATAGCAATAAAATTTTATGAATAAAAAAAAGCAAATAATTTTTATTAGAGGGGGAGAAGTGTTCGATAAAATGGAAGATATGTATGAGTATTTAAGGACGGTAAAATGTGACCCATACAGTAAGACAAAAGAGTGGAGAGACTGGATAATTTGGGCACTTGAAGAATCTTATGATTTAATATGTCCACTAATGCCAAATAAGCAGAATGCTGATTATAAAGCCTGGAAAATTTGGTTTGAAAGACATTTAGAATTTATTACTGACGAAAACCCTATTTTAATTGGGCATTCTCTGGGAGGGGCATTCCTTCTTAAATATTTATCTGAAAATGGTTTTTCTAAAAAAATATTACAGCTACATTTAGTAGCTCCATATGTTGAAAATAATGGTATTCATTTAGAAAAATTAAACACTTTTTCTTTTGATGTTGAGAAAATAAATAAAATTAAAGAAATTTGTAATGAAATACATCTTTGGCATTCAAAAGATGATAATTCAGTTCCTTTTTCTCATAGTGAGTTAGTGAAGAAAAATATCCCAACCGCAGAATTTCATATTTTCGATGACCGCGGACATTTTAGACAACCTGCTTTTCCTGAAATACTAGAAGTAATTAATAAATCAAATTATGATTAAAGCAATAATTTTCGATCTTAATGGAATATTTTTACAAAGTGAAAAACTCAGTGATAGATTTGAGAAAGATTTTGGTGTTTTAACTAATATATTTCTATCTAAACTAAAAGAAATAATGGATGAAGTTAGACAACCAAATGCATTGCCAGCTTTTTCATATTGGGAACCAGTCTTTAAAGAATGGAACATAGAATTAAAAGAGAAAGATTTTTGGGAATATTGGTTCGGAGCAGAGATTCCATCCGATAGAATGATAAATTATGCTGGAGGCCTAAAACAAAAAGGAATTAAGATTTTTGTTTTGTCTAATAATTTTAGAGAAAGAGCTACATTTTATGAACATTATCCTTGGATGCACGATATAGTGGACAAAGCATATTTTTCTTGGCAAACTGGTTTTGTTAAGCCCGATCCAAGAGCATGGGAGTTGGTTTTAAAAGAGAATAATCTAAAAAGTGGAGAATGCTTATATTTTGATGATCAAGAAAAAAATGTTGAATCAGCAAAAAGTTTGGGAATAGAATCATTTTTGTTTAAGAAAGAAGAAGAATTAGAAAATATTATTGATAACAAATTAAAATAATGAAAGAAATAGAGAAAAAATATACAAAAAAGCAAACAATAAAGATACTAAAAAGATTAGTAGATTCTTTAGTTAAGGAGAAGAACTTTCGAATGCAAATAAAGGGTCAGAAAGTTTATATCCCCGGCGAACCAGAGATTGAAATAGAATACGAAAAAGGTAAAAAAGATGAAAAGATAGAAATAGAGATTAAATGGTAAGATGTATATATGGAGTTAGATTTATCGAAAATTAAAAATGTTCATTTTATAGGTATCGGCGGTATCGGTATTTCGGCTGTGGCCCGAATGATGTTTTCTTTGGGTTGTAATGTAACGGGTCAAGACATGCAAGAAGGGGAAATTGTTTCTGAGCTTCGCAAACTTGGACTTGATATTAAAATTGGTCAATCAGTTGAAAATATTCCAAGTGGGACAGATTTGATTGTTTACACAATTGCAATTGAATATTATGACCCAGAATTATTTAAGAAAATAAAAAGTATGAGTGATATTTGGGTGAAATCTTATCCCGAAATGCTTGGAATTATAAGTAAAGATAAATACACAATTGCTATTTGTGGAACTCACGGGAAGACAACAACGACTGGCATGATTTCGCAAATTTGAATTGAGAATAAAAAAGATCCCACAGTTATCGTTGGAAGTCTACTCAAAGGACGAACAAATTTTGTAAAAGGAGGAAGTGGTCCTGCCTCGCCGAGTCAAGGCGGGATATTTGTCGTTGAAGCTTGTGAGTATCGCCGGTCATTTTTAAATATTAATCCAAAAGTTTTAGTGATTACAAATATTGAAGAAGATCATTTAGATTATTATAAAGATATAGAAGATATCAAAAATGCTTTCCATGAATTAGTTATGAAAGTCCCAAGTGATGGATATATCATTTGTAATCCTGATGATAAAAATATTTCTGAAGTTGTTAGAGATGCAAAAGCTAAAATTATAAATTGGCAAGATAATTTTGATAAAAATTTAAAACTAAAAATTCCTGGTGTTCATAATAAGAAAGACGCGGCGGCGGCTACTGCCGCCGCCGCAACCCTTGGAATTTCTGTCGACGACTCCAAAAACTCTTTGAAAGAATTTCCTGGGACATGGAAACGTTTTGAATTTAGAGGTCAATTAAAAAATGGAATATTACTCTATGATGATTATGCTCATCATCCAACTGAAATAATGGCAAGTCTCGATGGCTTCCGCGAATTATATCCGAAGAGCGAAGGGTGGAAATTAATTGTTGTTTTTCAGCCTCATTTATTTAGTCGAACGAAGTTACTTTTAGATGATTTTGCCAAAAGTTTTAACGATGCTGACGAAGTTTTACTTTTGCCAATATATTATGCCAGAGAAGAGGACGATGGAAGTATTAATTCAGAAATTTTGAGTAATGAAATAAATAAAAATACAATGAATTCACAATCTTTTAATAATTTTCAATCCGCAGAAAAATACTTAGAAGCTAAGCTCCCAAGTGAAAGTAAGAAAGAAATAATAATAACAATGGGGGCAGGGGAAGCTTCAAAAATTGGAGATTTCCTTTTGTCTAATAATAATCTATAATTAAAAAATGAGAAAATTATTTATATATTCATTTTTTATTTTATTTTTAACTCCGCTCACTTTTACTTATGGTGCTGAAACCATTAACTCTGGGTTTATACCAGGGCAGATTTGGTATTCAAGTGAAGAATTAATTGAAGGTCAAACTGTCAATATTCATACGGCGATTTGGAATGGAGAAAAAAATCTATTAACCGCTAAGGTTGAATTTTATGATAAAAATGTAATATTAGGATCTCGTGAGATTACGGTAAACTCACTTGAAATAAAAGATGTGTCAGTTCCATGGAAAATTACTTCAGGTGACCATGTGATTTCAGCAAAGGTTACATCTTCATCATTTTTAGTGTCAGGGAAAAAAGAAAATATTACACTTAATAATGTTACTACCTCAAACGACAAACAATTTGTTTCTGTTTCTATTAAGGATACCGAAGGAAATTCAATTTCAGGGAAAGACATTCTTAAAGATAAAATAAATAAAACAGGTTCAGGTTTGAATAATATCATTCCAGAAAAAATTCGTCCTTCTTTGATAAATATTTTTGGTGGTATTGATAATTTTAGGAATGAAACTTATCTTAAGTTAAATGAAAGTAAAGATCGAACCAAGGCTGAACTTAAATTGATGAAGACTCAAGTTAAAACAGTCGGAGAATCCCTGAATGAAAAAAAGAACGTAGAAGATGCAGTTAAAAAGCCAATTTTAAATATAAAATATTTTTTGCTGATTATTTTAACATTTATTTTTATGTCAAAAATAGTTTTTTGGGGATTATTTACCATAATAATCTTTTTAATTCTTCGTCTTATATATAGAAAAATTAGGAATAGGTAAAAATAACAAAATACTTTTTTATTGTAAATAGGTTAAATTTGAGAAAAAATATGCTATATTATACATATGTATAGAGTGATTTTCGATGTATTGTTGTTTATTTTCCTATTTATTTGGCCTTGGTGGGCTACACTTCTTTTATTGTTTATTGGGATATTTATTTTTAAAAATTTTTATGAGTTTATTATTGCAATACTTATTATCTACTCAATTTATTCAATCCAAGGGGAAGGAATATTATACTCATCAATATTTATTTCACTTATTACCATTTTTTCATATTTCCTTATTCAGTATTTAAAAAATAATATTATTTTATATAAAAAATGAAATTTCACATTAACCACAGAAGAATAAGAAAAAATATTGACCCTGATGAAATTTTTCTTGATTCAAAAAATTTACCAAACTTCAATACTCAGCAATTTGAAGGAAGGCTAGAAAAAACAATTCCTAAAAGATCTATCTTTGCCGTTGGATTATTTTTCTTGGGAGTAGCGGTTATTTTTTCTTGGCAAATTATTAATCTTCAAATAATTAAAGGTGAAGCATATTTTAAAAAAAGTGAGAATAATACCTTAACCAGAAAACCAATTTTTGCTGAAAGGGGATTAATTTACGATCGGACCGGAACATTATTATCATGGAATACTTGGGAGAAAGAAGACATCAACAAGCTCTCTTCACCCGAAAGATCTTATTACAAAGAACCAGGATTTGGGTTGCTTCTTGGCTATGTGAGTGCGCCGGCCAAAGATTCATCCGGTTATTATTGGCAAGATAATTTTATTGGAAAAGATGGAGTTGAAAAATTTTTTAATGATAGATTGACTGGTGTAAATGGGGTTCGGATAACTGAAATAGATGTCGGAGGGGTTGTTCAGTCAGAGAATATGATTTTACCGCCCGTTGCTGGAGAAAACATCAATCTTTCGATTGATGCACGGATACAGAAAAAAATGTTTGAGTCTATTTCTCAAATGGCAGAGAATTCAAGTTTTCAAGGTGGTGGTGGAGCAATTATGGATATAAAAACTGGAGAATTATTGGCGATGACGAGTTTTCCAGAATATAGTGGGGATATATTATCAAAAGGTGATGATAGTAAGACAATAAATGGATATTTTTCAGACAAGAGAAAAGTATTTTTAAATAGAGTAGTCTCTGGACTTTATAGTCCGGGTAGTATTGTTAAGCCATTTTTAGGGTATGGTGCCTTAGTTGAAAATGTTATTGACCCATTTAAGGTGATTTTTTCAAATGGTTCTATTTCTATCCCAAATCCATATTTTCCAGAAAAAAAATCAGTCTTTAAAGATCATGGAACATTTGGATATGTTGATATGAAGAAAGCAATTGCGGTCTCGTCTGATGTCTATTTTTATGAAATAGGGGGAGGATTTGAAAGTCAGAAAGGATTAGGGATTGTTAATATTGATAAATATTCAAAAATATTTGGCATTGGCGAAAAAACTGGAATTAATTTAGGTGGAGAAAAAGATGGGACAATTCCAACTCCTGAATGGAAAACAAAAACATTTAAAGGTGACCCATGGAGAGTTGGAGATACTTATAACACTTCTATTGGTCAATATGGTTTTCAGGTCACGCCAATTCAAATGGTTCGAGCTGCAGCCGGGATCGCCAATATGGGAACAATATATACTCCACACATAACGCTGGCAGATAAAAATTTTGAATCGCAAATTACCACTATTCCTATTGATAATAGTAAGATGAAAGTTATTCACGAAGGGATGCGGATGGCTGTAACTGAGGGGACTTGTATGGCCTTAAATATACCATCTGTTAAGGTTGCAGCTAAATCGGGAACGGCTCAGGTTGGGCTTGGAAACACCAACACGAATTCTTGGATAGTTGGATTTTTCCCATACGAAAACCCTCGTTATTCATTTGCTCTTGTTATGGAACGTGGACCAAAAGCCGCCTCAGGTAATGCAACCCGCGTTATAAGTGAGGTCATTGACTATATGAGTGTTTATACACCGGAGTATTTGAAGTAATTTGAGTCGGGTTGGGGGTTTACTTTTTATCAAAAACCATGTAATATATTGCCTATCGTGGATCCCGTTATTTATATATTTTATATAGATAACGGGAATTATGTTTTGAAAAAGATTTAAAATATTATCATTTTAATAATTAACCAAAGTCAGAGAATTGATCGATTTTCTACTTCAAACAGAATGGACGAAATAAAATATATAACAGAAGAAAAGAGGAAAGCTCTTGAAGAAGAGCTTAATTATTTAAAAACTACAAAGAGAAAGGAAATTCTTGAATCTCTTGAAGCTGCCCGTGCACTTGGAGATCTTTCTGAAAATGCAGAGTATCATCAATCAAGAGAAGATCAAGGTAAAATGGAAGATCGAATAAATCAAATTGAAAACATGTTAAAATCGGCAGTTGTTGTTCATAAGCACTCAAGTACAAATGTAGAAATAGGCACAACGGTTGTTGTTAAAAAAGAAAATCTGAAGGAGACAATAACTTATCATATTGTTGGGGCTGAAGAAGCCGATATGATAAATAATAAAATTTCAAACAAATCACCACTTGGTGGAGCTCTTTTTGGAAAAAAGAAAGGAGATGTAGTTTCTATTTCAACACCCAAGGGACTAGTCAAATACACCCTAGTTGATATACAATAGAACTATGGCTTCAATTGAAGAGCTACGCGACACGCGTATAAAAAAAATAGAATTATTAAAAGAGGCTGGAATGGATCCGTACACAGCATCGTAATTTCGTACTCATACTATTAATGAAGTAATAGAAGGATTTGAGACGATTGCTTCAAGTAATCAATCAATAACTATTGCCGGAAGGGTAATGTCACTTCGTGGCCAAGGGGCTGTTATTTTTTTTAATCTAGCCGATGGTAGTGATACCTTCCAGGGTTTATTGAAAAAGGGAGAAATAGATGACGGACTCTTTAAACTTTTTGTTGATGCGATTGATATTGCCGATTTTGTGGAAGTGACAGGAACTCTTTTTAGAACGAAGACGGAGCAACAAACTATTTTAGTGAAAGATTGGAGAATACTCACGAAGTCATTGGCGCCACTTCCAGAAAAGTGGCACGGCTTGCAAGATACCGAGGAACGTTTTCGTAAAAGATATCTTGATATCTTAACCACCGAAGAATTAAAAGAGATATTTATTAAAAAATCAAAATTTTGGGAGACAACAAGAGACTTTATGAAAAGTCATAATTTTCTTGAAGTTGAAACCCCAACCCTTGAATTGACAACAGGCGGAGCGGAAGCTAATCCTTTTAAAACTCATCATAAAGATTTTGATCTTGATGTGTTTCTTCGGATTTCTGTCGGTGAGCTTTGGCAGAAGCGTTTAATGGCGGCGGGATTTCCAAAAACTTTTGAAATTGGAAAAGTATATCGAAACGAAGGAAGTTCTGCAGAGCACATACAAGAATTTACAAATATGGAATTTTATTGGGCATATGCAAATTATAAAGATGGAATGAAATTAGTTGAAGAACTTTACCAAAAAATTGCCACCGAAGTATTTGGTACGACTGTTTTTGAAACAAGAGGACATAAATTTGATCTAAGTGGCCAGTGGCCAACCCTGAATTATGTTGATGAGGTTTTAAGACAAACTGGAATTGATGTTCTTAAATCAACAGAAAAAGAAATGGGAGATAAGCTCGATGAGCTTTCTATTAAATATGAAGGGACTAATCGTGAAAGGTTAATGGATACACTTTGGAAATATTGCCGAAGAAATATTGCTGGGCCTGTCTTTTTGGTTCATCATCCTAAACTTGTCTCACCACTTTCAAAATCTTGTTCTGATAATAAAGAATTAACCGAGCGTTTCCAGATTATTATTGCTGGCAGTGAAGTAGGGAATGGATTTTCAGAATTAAATGATCCGCTTGATCAACGAGCTCGTTTTGAATTACAACAAAAGATGATTGATAAGGGCGATGAAGAAGCCATGATGCCAGAATGGGATTTCGTTGAAATGCTTGAACATGGCATGCCTCCAACTTGTGGATTTGGATTTGGTGAAAGGTTATTTTCTTTCATGATAGATAAACCAATTCGAGAAACACAACTCTTCCCGCTGATGAAGCCGAAAGAATAAAAAGAAGAACCTGCTTGTTGTGGCAGGTCTTTTTTTTGTTTAAAAAAATATTCTTTTAAGAAGAAGAACTGGGGTCTTTCTGTTTATTAAAATCAGTAGGATCATTATTAAGGACATTTTGTCCTTGAGTAGATTTTTGAGCATTTTCGTCCTGAAGGTCCAGAATTTCTTTTGTCCTTGGGGCATCAAAAAAGTCATTATCATCTCTGTTCTCCGGTGAGATTATGGGTTTTTTCATGGTTTGTTTTTTAAAAATTATATAACAACTAGCAACATTTGTCTAGGGAATATCTTTTTAATGTTATCCACAGTTTTAAGTGGGAGCGCTTGTTTGTTTTGTGGGATAAAGTGGTGTATAATTAAAGCAAGTGGGATACAGTGGGAAAATTAATTTTTTATAATAATAACCATATTCCACAATATTATTATGTTGATCGGCGAATACACTCACACACTAGATGACAAGAATAGAATGTCACTACCCGTAAAGTTCCGAAAGGAAATGGGGAAGAGTGTTGTCGTTGCACCAGGGCTAGATAATTGTCTTTCAATTTTTACAGCAAAAGAATGGCAGAAGATTTCTGAAAAATTGTCTGATTCATCAATGTTGGCCTCAGATAATAGAAGTTTCTCGAGATTTATGTTTGGTCAAGCAGTAATTGTAGATGTAGATACAAATGGCCGAATCTTAATCCCGGAAAATTTAAAGAATCGTTCAGGCTTAACTTCCAAAGTTATTGTTATCGGAGTTCAAAATCGAGCTGAAATTTGGAACGAAAAAGCATGGAATGATTACAAGATGATAGTTGAAAAACAGGCCGATGCCTTGGCAGAAAAATTAGGGCAAATAGGTGTTCTTTAATATGAAGCATATTTCTGTATTACTAAATGAATCGATCGACGGATTAAATATAAAACAAGGAGACATTATTGTTGACGGAACGCTTGGAGCAGGTGGACATACGCTCGAAATAATTCGTCGGTTTGAAGATAAAGTAAAAATTATTTGTTTTGATTTAGATTCAGATGCAATAGAAAGAGCAAAAAAAATAATTGATACGACGAAAGGAGATGTAGTTTACAAGACGACTGGTTTCCAAAATATTGATGAAGTTTTACGGGAATTAGGGATTAAGAAGGTTAATAGCATTTTGCTTGATTTGGGTATTAGTTCATTTCAATTAGAAGAGGGAGATAGGGGATTTACATTTTTAAAAGATGAACCACTTTTAATGACTTTAAAAAGAGATCCGAGTGATGATGACATTACGGCTCACCTGATTGTAAATACCTGGAGTGAAGAATCAATTGCTGATATTATCTACGGTTTTGGTGAAGAGAGATATTCACGAAAGATTGCAAAAGCCATTGTTGAGTCTCGTCTTGAGAAAGAAATTAAGACAACGTTTGATTTAGTTGCGATTATAGATAAAGCTGTTGGTAAATTTTATAAAGGTAAAAAAATAAATCCAGCAACAAAAACTTTTCAAGCCATCCGTATTGCGACAAATAGCGAATTGATGAATTTAGAAGAAGTAATAAAAAAAGGTTTCGAAAGTCTGTGCGTAGGAGGTCGGATGTCCATAATTTCATTTCATAGCCTAGAAGATCGAATAGTGAAAAAAGCATTTGTAAAATTAAAAGAAGGAGGGCAGGGAATAATTGTTACCAAAAAACCAATTATTCCAAGTGATAAAGAAATTAAAGAAAATCCACGTTCTCGAAGTTCAAAATTAAGAATAATAGAAAAAATATAATTATATGACAAAAGCAAAAGAAATAACTCAAGATATTAGAGAAAACATAAACACTCAAAAAATTCTTTTTAGGATTTTGATTAGCAGTTCTATTATGCTTTTCGTTTTTTATATTTATATTGTTGGTTCAATCACTTTTAATGTTATTGCCCGAAAGTCTTTGGAATATGGAATGGCAAGTCTTACAAACGAAGTAAATCAACTGGAAATATCTTATTTAAATAATCTAAACAAGATTGACAAAGAGTATGCTTTCTCAAAAGGATTTATTGAGACAAAGCAAAATATTTTTGTTTCTCGTAATATTAATCATGTTGCTATTCGTTAATGAAATTAACACCCTTCCAATTTAGAGTAAGAATAATTTTATTTTGCATTTTTTTGGTTGCAGGAGTGCTTATCAGTAGGTTATTTTTTCTTCAGGTTGTACAAAACAACGCTTATGCAGAGCGTGCCGATAAACAATATGTCACACCCGCCAAGAATATTTTTGATCGCGGGTCTATTTTTTTATCAAAAATCGATGGGACATTAGTAACTGCCGGAACTGTAACTTCAGGTTTTAAATTGGCGATAATTCCCAAAAATGTAAAAGACCCTGAATCTACATTTGCCAAACTTAGTCAATATATTGAAATTGATAAAGAGATTTTTTTTAACAAAATTTCAAAAAAAGACGATCCGTATGAAGAAATTGCTACTGGTTTAAACAAAGAACAAGTAAATCAAATTGAAGATTTAAAACTTGAAGGCATTTCAATTTTTAAAGATAATTGGAGATTTTACCCCAATAACGCTCTTGCCTCTCATGCCATTGGTTTTTTGGCGTATAAAGGAGATGACAAAGTTGGACAATATGGGCTTGAGCGTTATTACGATACGACTTTATCCAAACCAAAAGAAGAATCATATGTAAATTTTTTTGCCGAGGTTTTTTCAAATATTAGCGATACTCTGACCAATACAAATAAAGGTGACATAATTACAACCATCGAACCGGTAACTCAGTATACACTTGAGCAAGAATTATCATCTGCTTTAAAAAAATGGAATGCAGACCAAGCTGGAGGAGTAATAATGAATCCGCAAACAGGAGAAATATATGCGATCGCTGGATTTCCTGATTTTGATTTAAATAATTTTAAAGAAGTAAAAAATGTTAGTGTTTACCGTAATCCTATTGTCGAAAATGTTTATGAGTTTGGTTCAGTTATAAAACCACTTGTCATGGCTGGAGCTATTGATGCTGGAGCTGTCAGTCCAACGACGAAGTATACAGATAATGGTTTTGTGGTTGTAGACAAAAAGACGATAAATAATTTTGATAAAAAGGGACGTGGGCTTGTCACAATGCAAGATGTGCTTGATCAATCTTTAAATACGGGTATGGTATTTGCTGAAAGTAAGCTTGGACATGATAAATTTAGAACGTATATGAAATCTTATGGTATAGGGGAGAAGACTGGTATTGATCTTCCAAACGAAACGTCAGGCTTAATTAAGGGTCTTGATAGCCCTAGAAATATTGAGTATGCCAATGCGTCATTTGGACAAGGTATTGCTCTTACTCCTATTGAAGCAGTTCGGGCATTTTCGATTATTGCCAATGGTGGCAAAATGGTCACTCCGCATTTAGTTAAAGAAATAAAATATGAGAATGGTATTGTAAAAAATTTAGATTATCCAATTGTTAAAGAAAATATTTTAAAAAAGGAAACAACCGACACAATAACCAAAATGTTAATTCATGTATTTGAATCATATGATGGAGGGTCACATAAATTTAATAATCATAGTGTGGCAACGAAAACAGGAACAGCTCAAGTGGCGCAAGAGAATGGAAAAGGGTATTATGTAGATCGTCATATGCATTCATTTTTCGGATATTTTCCGGCCTATGATCCAAAATTTATGGTTTTCTTGTTTCTAAAAAATCCTCAACAAATAAAGTATGCTTCTCAGACATTGATACCACCGTTTGTGAACATCACTAAATTTATTATCAATTATTACAATGTCCCTCCGGATAGATAAATATGGCAAAAAGAATATTTAAAAAAATTATAGTTACAGTTATTACTTGGCAAGCGAAGTTAGTATTGGCAAGATATAGGCCAAAGATAATTGCTATAACTGGATCGGTTGGTAAGACTTCAACAAAAGACGCCCTTTTTACAGTTTTATCTAAATTTAAAACTGTCCGTAAAAGTCAGAAAAGTTTTAATAGTGAAATTGGATTACCACTGACAATCCTTGGATTGCCAAATGGTTGGAATGACCCATTTGTTTGGCTAGAGAATATTATCCACGGCTTTTCTTTAATTCTTTGGAAAAAATCTTACCCTGAATATTTAATTCTCGAAGTTGGAGTAGGAAAGCCAGGAGATATAAAAAAGAACGTTGTTCCATGGCTTAAGACAGATGTAGTTATTATTACTCGTTTTCCCGATAAACCAGTTCACGTTGAATTTTTTGATTCAGTCGAAAAAATAATAGAAGAAAAAAGCGCTTTGGTTGAAACCCTAAAGAAGAATGGTTTATTAATATTAAATCACGATGATGAAAAAGTTTATGCTCTACATCAGAAATTTAATTACAAGACGGTTTCATTTGGAATGAATGACAATGCGACTTACCATTCTATTTATCCAACATATTTATATAAAACAAAAAATAAAATAAAAATCCCAGACGGTTTAAATTTTAAATTAGAATATGAAGGCAATACTTTCCCCGTAATGTTGCCAAAAATTTTAGGAGTTCATAATATTGGTCAAGCTTCATCCGCAATTGCTTGTGCTCATGAACTCGGATGTGATTTACTTGAATCAATAAAATATGTAAGTGAATATATAACTCCACCAGGAAGACTTTCTTTGATTGAAGGAATGAATAATTCTATTATTATTGATGATACATATAATTCTTCACCAGTTGCAATGGAAGTAGCGATTGGAGTTTTAAAGGAATTAGAAGGTAAAAGAAAAATTGCTGTTTTGGGAGACATGCTTGAATTAGGTAAATTTACAGATGAAGAACATTATTTGGTTGGAACAAATATATGTGGAGTCGCAGATATTTTAGTAACCGTCGGCCCAAGAGCGAAATCTATTGCAAGAGGAGCAATTGAAAAAGGTTTTAACCAGAAAGAAATTTATAATTTTGATACATCAAAAACAACTTCTGAATTCTTAAAAGAGATGATAAAAGAAGGGGACATCATATTAATCAAAGGTTCTCAAGGAATACGCTTAGAACGCGCCGTAGAGGCCATTATGGAGCATAAAGAGCTTAAAAAGACTCTCCTTTGCCGTCAGGATAAAGAATGGAAAAATAGATAAAAAAATAACCACGGGGTCCTTTGGTCCCGCGGTAGTTTTTAATTGTTTGAAATTTTATTTTTTTATGGCCATGGTTTTTCCCGAATCCATTTTGCCGTTAGGTAAAAGCGGGTGGATTTTTCCACAACTACAATGGCGCGCACAAACTTTGCCGTAGCCATCTTTTATTTTTTTTCC
>CAZQOL010000009.1:15817-18997 GCA_964595185.1 uncultured Candidatus Saccharibacteria bacterium
TCCTCCCTGGTGTCTTAGAGTAGGTATGTTTTCTTTTAAATTTTTGATCCTATTTGAGCGACCAAATCTGGCTCTTTTTATGGGAGTAAATGATATCATTCTATTAATCCCATTTTTTATTTTTTCTACCATGTGCAGGGTTATTAAGATTAGTTATTCAGAAAATTGATTAAAGTACGAAGATAAAAAGACATTTCGTCCGCTGTAGTTATGTAGGGGCTGTACCTTACATGTATATTTTGAGAATAAAGTATTATCAAAATATACATCTCATCTGAAGCTTTATCACAATGAATCTCTGCTTTTTGGTATCCTTTTTCCAAAGAAAAAAATATACCACCATTTTCTAATTCTGAAATCGATGAAAATCGAACTTCCAGATTTATTTTTTGAGTATACATTTCTAACTCTTTTAGTAAGAGAATAGCCGTAGCAGTACGATCATATGTGTCAAAAGGAAGAAAAACAATTTTCTCAGTTTCCATGTTTCCAATTTTTTTGGTGAAATTTATTCAGATTTTTTTTCAAACGATGTCATTAATTTCATCTCGTTAAAGTCTTTGAAATTTAAAATTTCACCCGTCGGTTCATATTTCTCTGATGAAGTAACAAAAATAAAAAAGATTAAAAGAATCTCTCTTTTTATATTTTGGTGAAATTCGATCATTTTTCCACAGTCTTTACTAAAAAAAATTTTGAAAAAGTATCCGCCATACTCAGAGGGTAAATTGTTTGAGATACTGTATACTCTGTATCCCGGCTTAAATTCCAGATGTTCTCTGATGGTGATTTTTTCAAGCTCCATTAATTGGAGTAAATTAGTGACAGAAACAATAGATGAAGTTTCTAACATGGCTTTTTGGGATTTAGGGTTTGTAAAAGAGTTTCTTGTTTGTAATATAACCTAATTTATATTGATTGTCAAACGATATTTTGACAGCAGATTTTCCCAGCAAGGCTGGGAAAATTTGAAAATGAGAGGAGGAATATGTCAATGGTTAGTAGTAATTTTATCAGGGAGACTGTATAATTGTAAGATTAATATTTTAATTATTAGATATGGACAAAATACCACAGATACAAACTAGAGAAGTAGAGAATTTAAAATTGACTCCAGGACAAGAAAATGAAAGAGATGAAATGCAAAAACTCGTTAATCAAGCGAGAGAATTACTTAATGTTGATGAGAAAGGAGCAATCATTGGCAGTAGTGATATTAATGGTGAACCCATATATCCCACTCAGAAAGACTACGAATGGGTTATTGATGAAATAATAAAAAAGAATATTAAAGAAAGGGATGAGAAGCAAGAAATGATTAACATGATGAGAGTGTTACTAAACGTAGATCAAAACGGAGCAATCGTTGGTAAGAATGATAAAAACGGTAAACCAGAATATCCAACCGAAGAACAATACAGCAAAGCTTTAACTGAGATAGAAGAATTAAAAAGAAAGGTTGAAGGTAAAAAAATAAATGAAAAATTGATTAGTAAAATACGCGGGTTAATTTTAGCAGGAGGGAAAAAAGTTTCTGAATTTTTATCTGCAGATTTTAAAGATCAAAAAAAGGCAATAGATGAAACAGTCTTAGAGATGATAAACAATGACGCAGAATTAAAATTAAAAATATTAAAAGAGTGTGGAATTAAATACGGTAAAGATGAAATTGATTTGTATAGACAAAGAATACTTGAAAATTTAGAAGAAAAATATTTTGAGGATATTAAATAGTAATCCCATTCATTTGTAGATTTGAACTTTACCATTAAGCTCAAAATTTTGGATGGAATAAATGAGCAAGGCAAGACCTTACTCAGTTTTCTATATAGGGCTTTAAGCCCTATCTACATGCAAGGCCTTGTTTTGCTATAATTTCCCATAGAAAGAAAAATCCGTTCAAGAAGAACGGATCTCCTTGAACGGATTTATATTATTTTGCTGCAGTAATTAACTGCAGTGATGTAATTGCTACCTTTTTTACATCTGTAAATTTAGAATCAGGTGCGTTTACGGTTCTGCACATCAACCTGGGGATATAGATTTTTGGGTCGAGCAGAGAACTCTTTTGTGTAATGTTAATCCCCAGGTCCTTAACATTACCATAAAAATTATCTTTAGCTTTTTTATATTTATTGAAGCTATTTTTTGAATACTTTTTATTGATGATTTGAGACATTTTCTCCATCTGTATCGAGGATTTTTGTAGCTCTAAAATTTTACTATCTGAGGCATTGCTAATTTTTATTAACAGCGCTTCCACGGATCTGAGCTGTCTCTGAAGGTCTTCCTCTGTTTCTTTCCCGTGTTTTTCTTCAATGGTTTTCCAGACATAATCATGCCATTCTTTAATGAACTCAAGGATTTTTTCAGGGTTCTTTTTCGCGTACTCGGCATACGTGTTATGAACTTTTTCGATTTCTGGGTAATCCAATTCAGGATTCTGACTGTCAATAGAGTTCCAGGGGAGAAAAAGTAAGTCGTTGAATTGAATTGGATGTCTTGGCTCCATTTGATTGATTAAATAATCAATCCCGGTTTTAGTGAAGATGTCAGGTACATTATCCGACAACGTAAGGACAATTCCTGGATTACTAATGGCGTATCCAGCAATCTCTTTTTTAGTAAATGATAACAGCAGTATAGCTGAAATCAAAATCGAAAAAATGACTCTTGTTTTCATGTTTGTGATTTTAGGTTAGTAAAAAATATTTATTAGTTAAATTGATTTTTAAAATATCCCTAAAGAAACTTTAAAAATCAATCCAACTGTCACCGTAAAATCAGAATTAAAGAACATTTAATAGATGAATGGTAACACAAAGATAACCATGTGTCAATATAAAATATACTCATAGATCTACTACTCTATTAGGGCCGGAACTTATCCTACATCGTCTAGATAGGGCTTAAAGCCCTATCTAGACGATGTAGGCTTTGGGGATAAAATATTGACTTTAAAATTAATAAATGTAAATATATAAATATGTTAAATTTTGTCAAAAATCAAAATAATATTTGGAACATTATTATTAAAACTTCAAATTTGAAGGTTGATTTTTGATAATAATTTAAATTCTTATTTTTAAAAACCAGCTTTCAAACAAAGCTGGTTTTGTTCTTTTGATTTACAAATATTTATTAATTTAAAAACGGAGGAAAAATGTCTGTTTATTTTGT
>CAZQOL010000010.1:0-18687 GCA_964595185.1 uncultured Candidatus Saccharibacteria bacterium
GACAGTTTTTTAATATGGTGCCCAGAGCTTCGACCTTCGTCGGAGAGTGAGAGGCTTGAAAAGGCTGAATATATATTTGAGAAATTAATATTTCTAAAATATATGAAGCCTGTACTGACCCTGTAAGGGTCGAGTCCTCTCTAAATAGGGATCGCGAGATTTTTCAGCGGAAAAATACTCGTGACCAAGTCCTCTTATCTTTTTTAAAATATCAAAGGTATACTAATCATGTAAGAACCAAGCCCCCCTATTTTCTTGCCTAATTCTTTTAATTTGTATATTCTTTATTCGTATATGCCCCACCAAAAAACGGCAGTTAAAACAATTTATTTTAGTATCTTCAGTAATACTCTTCTAGCCATAATTAAATGGGTCGCTGGATTTTTTGGTAATTCATACGCTCTTATTGCAGATGCAATAGAATCAACTACCGACATTCTGTCCTCAATATTAGTCTTTTTGGGACTAAAATATTCATCAAGACCAGCTGATAAGAATCACCCTTACGGACACGGCAGAATAGAGCCTCTTGTAACTTTAATCGTGGTCGGTTTTTTAATTACTTCAGCTGTCGTAATTACTGTTCATGCGATTGAAAATATCAGAACTCAGCATGAATTACCTAAAATTTATACTCTTTTTGTTTTAGCTGGAATAATTATTTGGAAAGAGGTCTCATACCGACTTGTCATACGAAAAAGTATTGAGACAAAAAGTAGCTCCTTAAAAGCAGACGCATGGCATCATCGAAGTGATGCGATTACCTCCATCGCCGCATTCATTGGCATAACGATTGCCTTAATCTTGGGCAATGGTTTTGAAGCCGCTGATGATTGGGCCGCTATATTTGCCGCGATTTTTATTCTTTATAATTGTTATAAGATCTTCCGACCTGCTTTTGGTGAAATTATGGACGAGCACGGCAATGAAAACATCATTAACAAAGTCAGAGAAATATCAAAAAATATTCCTGGAGTTTTAGACACCGAAAAATGTTTAATCCGAAAAACTGGCATGCAATTTCATCTTGATTTACACATCATTGTTGATAAAGATGTTTCTGTAAAAGAAGGACACCATATAGCACATAAACTGAAAGATTTCTTAAAACAAGAAATTCCAGAACTATCAAACGTCTTAATACATGTTGAACCAAATGACTAAAAACTTTATTGCTAATTATTCTAAAATATAGTATACTCTCCCAATATGACGATGATTACTAATATATTACCTTATTTACAAATTATCTTATCAATTATCTTAATAGCAGCTATTTTACTTCAACAATCAAGCGCTGGAGTAGGAGGAGCACTAGGGGGTGGAGATGGTGGAGGTCTATATAATACCAGACGTGGGTTTGAAAAATTTCTATTTATTTTAACAATAGTTATTGGTATTCTTTTTGTGATTTCGTCATTCGTGGCAATATTTGTTAAATAATTTCTAAATAATTGTTTTTAAATGTGTTTCTATGCATAAATTTATTCTATTTGTTAAAGAATTTCGTATATATAAAAAAAAAGAAATGTTAGATGCAATTGCATCTTTTTCTAAAAAACAATTTTTGGTATTTTCAACAATATTATTAATTGCTTTTGTTTTAATAATAATTTTACTTGCAAAAATAAACTTAATGTTTATGGTCACCGTCCCAGCAACAGGAGGATCTATAACTGAGGGAGTTGTGGGAGTTTCAACATTAGTTAACCCTGTAAATTCATTTTCATACGCGGACAAAGATTTAACTGCATTAGTATATTCCGGATTAATGAGAAAAGACACCGACGGAAGTTTTATTCCAGATATTGCCGAATCTTATACAGTTACACCAGATGGGCTAAATTATACCTTCACAATTAAACAGGGCTTAAGGTTTCATAACGGGACAAAAATAACCGCAGATGACATAATCTTTACAATTGAAAAAATAAAAGACCCTGCTGTCAAAAGCCCACGAAAAGCAGAGTGGGATGGGATCAATGTGGAAAAAATTGATGATTATAAAGTAGCCTTTACTTTATCAAAACCATATATCTCATTCTTAGACAACACAACTATTGGTATTCTACCTTCTTCTGTTTGGAAAGATGTAAATATAAATGAATTCACTTTATCCCCTTTCAATAATATTAAGGCAATTGGGTCTGGGCCATATAAAATTAAGTCGGTAAAAAAAGATGACGACGGAATTCCTCAAAGTTATAAATTAGAAAGCTTTAAATATTTTTCACTTGGCAAACCACTTATAAAAAACATAACAATAGTTTCTTATACCAACGAAAAAGATTTATTAAAAGCATTATTAAATAATTCAATCGATCAAGCCGGAGGAATCAGTCCTGATAATATTGAAAGTATTCAAAAAAATAATTTTGCGGTACATGAAATCATCATTCCAAAAATATTTGGTATCTTTTTTAATAAAAATAAAAATAAAATATTTACTGATCCTTCTGTGATAAAAGCATTTGATTTAGCCTTAGATAGACAAGAAATTGTAGACCAGGTTTTAAACGGATCTGGGTCAATTATTCACAATCCTGTTCCTGAAAAACTCGCTTATGATGAATCATCTGAAATATATAAAAATGCAAAAGTAGATGAAGCCAATGAAATTCTTGAAAAAGCTGGTTGGATAAAAGGAGAAGATGGCATTAGAAAAAAGGGAGGAACAACGACAAAAACAGTCGTTAAAAAAGTTGGAGGAAAAACCGTAAAACAAACAGTAAAAACAAGTGAACCTGAAACAAGATTAACCTTTTCTTTAATCACTGGAGATACAACAGATTTTAAAAAAACAACTGAAATTCTTAAAGAACAATTAGGCAATATCGGAGCAGAAATTGATATTAAAATTTATGAGACAGGCCAACTAAATCAATTAATTAAAGATCGTGATTATGAAGGTCTTCTCTTTGGACAATTTATCAACCATGAGTCCAATCTTTATTCTTATTGGCATTCTTCTCAAATTAATGATCCTGGTCTAAACATTGCAATGTATAATAATAAAAAAGTTGACACTATCCTTGAATCACTTCAAAAAACACCAGAAATTGAAAATCGTACAAATAAATATCTAGACTTAGTAAAAGAATTTAATAATGACATAGGATCATTGTTGCTATATTCTCCAAAATATATATATGCAACATCTCCAAACCTTAACAATTACTCTTTCGACAATATCACTCTGTCTTCCGATCGTTTAAACTCAGTCTACAAATGGGCCGCAGACACAGATATGGTCTGGAAAATCTTTACAAAATAATAACCGCCACAGCTTAATGCCTCGGCGGGCCGAGAAAAATATATGGAAACACCAAAAAAAATAATAACACCAAAGATCAAAAAAAATCAAAAATTTAGTTACCACAAACAAGGAAATATTCGCGTTTTACATAAGACCGACTCTCCTCTTATAAAAATTAATAATCAAAATAAAAATTCATTCACAAAAAGTGCACCGGTTACAAATAATAAAAAAATTAATAGAGGAAGCTATCAATATAATAATAACAAAGGAAACCGTCGTCCTAAAACACAAGAGCCAAACAATATCCGAACTAACTTCAAAAACAAGACAAACACTATCCCCCCTCCAGAAAAAGGTGTGATCAGAATAATTCCTCTTGGTGGTGTTGAAGAAATTGGAAAAAATATGACAGCCATTGAGATTGGTGATGATATTGTGGTTATTGACGCCGGAATGCAATTTAAAACTGAAGATACACCAGGGATTGATTACATCATACCAAATACAACATACCTTGAAGAAAGAAAGGATAAGATAAGGGCAATGCTTGTTACCCATGGTCACTTGGACCATATTGGCGGCATTCCGCTTGTAATGAGTCGTATTGGGAACCCACCTTTATACTCTCGAAATCTTTCCGTGTTAGTAATGAAAAAACGACAAGAAGAATTTCCTCATCTAGCCCCAATCAACTTCAATATTGTTGAAAAAAATTCAGTAATAGAAATTGGCAATCTTCGTGTTCGCTTTTTCGGTGTTACACACACAATGCCAGATTCAATGGGAATAGTTATTGAAACTCCCTACGGGTCAATTGTCACTCCAGGTGATTATAAATTAGATCAAATTGACGGCGTCGTAAGTGACGAAGAAGAAAAAGAATATGCTTTTTTTGATAAAGAAAAAGTTCTACTTCTTTTAACCGACTCAACAAATATTGAAAATGAAGGATTTTCTCTGCCGGAGAGCAAGGTCCATGAAGGGCTAGATAAAGTTATCAGACAAGGAACTGGGCGTATTATTATTGCCGCTTTTGCCTCGTCAATTACTCGTCTGATGAAAATTGTTGAAATCGCTGAGTCGTTGGGCAAAAAAGTAGCTCTCGATGGTAGATCATTAAAAACAAATATGGAAGTGTGTGAACAAGCTGGAATATTTAAACCGAAAAAGGGAACAATTATCCAAGTAGAAGATGTTGATAAGTACCCACCTAATAAGGTTCTAATCATGATGACGGGGGCTCAAGGAGAAGAATTTGCCGCTCTTGGTCGAGCCGCAAATAAAACTCATAAAAAGTTTGCAATTCGGCCGGGAGATACAATCATTCTTTCTTCCTCAATTGTTCCTGGAAATGAAATCGCCGTGCAACATCTAAAAGATAATCTATCTCGTCATGGGGTACGAATTATAAGTTACCGAACAAGTGAAGAATATATCCATGCTACTGGTCACGGAAATCAAGAAGATATTAAATGGCTTCATAGGAAAACCCATCCTAAATTTTTTATTCCAATTCACGGATGGCACTCAATGCTTGTAAAACATAAAGAAGTCGCAATGTCTCTTGGAATGTCAGGCGACAATATTATTGTGCCTGATAACGGTTCTATTATTGAGATTACCGATAACGGAGAGAAAATGATTTTACGTAAAGAAAAAGCTCCTTCAGGTCCAATGATGGTTGACGGCTTTTCAATTGGAGATGAGCAAGATGTTGTGATCAGAGACAGAGTAATGCTCGCACAAGATGGAATGTTTGTCTTAATTGCCACAATTGATTCAATGACAGGTAAATTGAGAAAATCTCCTGACATAATTTCAAGAGGCTTCATATATTTAAAAGAAAATCAGGAATTGTTACATCAAGTTAGATTGATTATCAAAAAAACTGTTGAAGATGAAACAATGGGAATGAATCCTATCAACTTCGATACAATTAAAACATCGCTCGGAGATAATATTTCGAAATTTCTTTTCCAAAAAACAGCCAAACGACCGATCGTAATACCCGTACTATTAAGTATCTAAATATCAAATGATGAAAACTTCAAAGATTAAAAGACTGTATGCCCTATCGTTTATTTTTGCTTTGCATATTTCTATTTCAGCTTATATTAGCTCGGTCTTTTTAACTGGGTATATAAAAGAAAATTATGTTGGGCTATTGTATACATTTGCCTCTCTATTAACTTTAATCCTTCTAACAAAAAGCTCTAGCATTTTAAAAAATTTTGGAAACAGGAAACTAACCATTATTTTTTTAATCATAAATATGCTTTCCTTGGTAGGGTTAATAACCAGCAATGACCCTTTCATAATTGGAACTTCATTTATATTTTTTCTGGTCACGAACACTTTCATATATTTTTGTATTGATATCTTTATTGAGCATTTTGGAGATCCAAAAACCATCGGTAAAACACGAGGCTTGTATCTAACTATTTTAAATATTGCCTGGATGATCTCCCCCTTAATTTCTGTTTTTTTAATTACCAAAGAAGGTGGTTATAAGGCAATTTTTACTCTTGCTTTTTTTATGATTTCACTTATGACCCTCGGTTTGCTATTTTCAGTTAAAACATTTAAGGATAAGATTTATAAAAAAGCACCATTTTTAGAGACATTCAAATTCTTGAAAACAAACCGTCATCTCATGGCAATTGTTATTATCAACTTTATCTTACAATTCTTCTTTGCCTGGATGGTCGTATATACTCCTATTTATCTTTTCAGTCATCTGAACTTTACCTGGAATCAAATTGGCATAATATTTACCGTCATGTTGAGCCCATTCGTTATTCTTGGTCTGCCTGTGGGAGTTTTGATTGATAAATATCATTTTAATAAAAGAAATTTACTATATATCGGTTTCATAATTATGATTGTTTCCACTTTTATAATTTCATTTATTACAACCAGAGATATTGCCATCTGGGCCATAATATTATTTATTACTCGAGTCGGAGCCAGCATCATCGAGACGACTTCAGAAACTTATTTTTTCACTCATGTCCAAGAAGAAGATGCCTATCTGCTTGGAATATTCCGGGATATGAATCCTGTCGCTTATATTGTCGCTCCACTCATTGCAACTGGAATCTTTTTAATTTTACCCTTTAAGTATTTATTTATTGTCTTAAGTCTAATATTAATAATTGGTTTATACTTTATATCAAAACTAAAACATAATCATGGAAACATCTTACCCGATTCGCATAAATAAATACTTAGCTTTAAAAAATTATTCCACCCGAACTGGTGGTGACGAACTAATTAAAAAAGGTTTAGTTTTTATTAACGGCAAAAAAGCTAAATTAGGCGATAAGGTAAATTTAAATGATGAAGTCACAGTAAATTCAAAAGGCTCAAAAAAAGATTATGTCTATTATGCGTATAATAAAAATGTTAATATCTCAACTAACCCAGATAATACTAGCAAAGACATATTAAAGGTTACTAGGTTCCCCACCAAAGTCTTCCCTGTTGGGAGATTAGATAAAGATTCTCATGGATTAATTATCCTAACAAATGATGGCCGGGTGACTGACCGCTTACTATCTCCCAAATATATTCACGAAAAAGAATACGTTGTAAAAGTAGATAAACCATTTTCAGATACATTTTTATCGATGATGCAAAATGGTGTCCACTTCGATGGTTTTATAAGTAAAAAATGCCAAGCTTGGAGAGCTGCTTCAGCAAGTCGAGGTAAGTCAAAAGATACTTTTCATATTGTGCTAACAGAAGGTAAAAAAAGACAAATCAGACGTATGTGTGAAGCTCTTCATCACAACGTTATCGATTTAAAAAGAATTCGTATTCTAAATATTGAATTAAAAAAAATTCCTCTCGGAGATTTTCGAGAAATTAAAGGAAACGAACAAGTAGAATTTCTTAAACAACTAAATCTTCTATCAAAATAAAAAATAAACACCAAGGCTATAGCCTTGGTGTTTATTTTATTATTGAATTTATTAATTATTTCTATTGCACCATATTTGCTTTTATGCGACTAGCTGGACCGAAGATTCCATCAGGTTTTAAACCATTGGCTATTTGCCATTCAATCACTTTGGCTTTCGTTATCTGTCCATAAGATCCATCAGAAGTAATACCGAGCATAGACTGAAGGGTTTTAACGTCCTCTCCCTTATGCCCAACACGGAGAGTTCTCTTGATTAAAAATGAATTTATATTTAAATTACCGCAACCAGTAGTTGAAGAAACACAGGACCTACAAGGATATCCGGTCACATTACTGTACCCTTCGAAAGAATTACACCCAAATGGGTAAATAGAATTGCCAACATTAACACTCAAGCTTGTCTGCGCACTTGCCCCGTTACTATTTGAAACAGTAAAGACAGGATTGTAAACTCCGGCAATTGTGTATGAATGGGTGAAAGTTGCAGTTTGCCCGATTTGTTGAGGAGAAAAAGATGATGGCCTAGACAAACGATAGTCATCATCTCCCCAATTAACTGAATAGGAAAGATTTCCACCACTTGAGTCAGTTGCCGTGATTTTCCATGTACCAGTCTGATTGACATTTAAACTTTGTGGTCCAGAAATTTCAGAAATCACTGGAGTATTTGTTTGAGAAGAAACAAAACTAAAATAATTATCACTCACATCCTTGGCACCTGAAGATGATGATAATACTATTACATATTTTGATCCTGCAACAACTGAAACTGAATTAGGACCCGTGCTTGATCCACTCATTTTTTTATTTGTATCCCATAAATAGCTACCCATATTTTTGACAGTATCAATATAAAATTCTGTTTGGCATCCAACCATTGGAGCCGAGCCACAAGTTATATCATAATATTTCAAAGAAATATTAATGTTGTTAGA
The DNA here is from genome assembly GCA_964595185.1 of uncultured Candidatus Saccharibacteria bacterium. Classification (GTDB taxonomy): domain Bacteria; phylum Patescibacteriota; class Minisyncoccia; order Phycocordibacterales; family UBA9973; genus UBA8515. The sequence goes on from CAZQOL010000010.1 coordinate 8,120, forward strand.
ATTATTATTAATATGACTCGAATCCCATATAATATTATATTTCTCTCCAATTCTAATTGTCTCTCCTCCATTTGGAGAAATAACTTTAATTGTCTCCTCTCCTGTATTAATTGGAGTTACATCTGTTGCAACAAAACCCCAAAAACCACCTTCTAAATCATACCATTGTAGTCTCCCAGTAATTTTTACTTTACTATTCTCATATCTTCGTAAATCAGACAAAACTGAAGATGAACCTCCAGCACTTACTAAATAAGAAGATTCTGCCGAAGGACAGGGTGCCATAATACAAACAGCAAAACCATCATTAGTAATACTATGTGTTCCCCACATTGTTACTGAAGGACCTTGCTCTGTAAGATAGCCAGTAACTTGACTTTCTCTTGAACACATAAGTCCAGTAGTTGAACTATATATCTCATTGTGAGAACAACCACACCTTTGTCCTGTTGTGGTGCTATAATTTTGGTTAGCTAAACATCCTTCCTCAAGAGTATCCGCCATAACTGGTTTAACTAAAAATATAAATCCGCTAATAATAAAACCAATCGCAAATAAACTTAATAATATTTTTTTCATATAATTTATAATAAGAGTAATTTAATAATATCGACATTATACCACTTATATTGTGATACAAATAAAACCTCACTACTATAATGACGTAATGAGGCCTATTTTCTTACAATCTTATTATCATGTCAGACCTGTAAAATATAGCTATAATAAAAATTCCTCCGACTTGGTCGGAGGAATTTTTATTATCTTGCAATATAGGGCAATAATCCCATAAATCGAGCACGCTTGATAGCCACTGCTAGTTTACGTTGATTTTTTGCTGTGACATCTGTTCTCTTTCTTGATTGCATCCGAGCACTAGGAGTTAAAAATTTCTTTAATACTTCTATGTCTTTGTAATCAATATGCTTTATATTGTTTGTTGAAAAATAATCTTGTTTCATAAATTAGGTTCTAGTGACTAGGTTCTAGTGACTAGATTTTTTTGTTAATATTTTTAATTTTGACTAGCAACTAGAAACTAACTACTAATCACTAACTCTAGAACGGTATATCCTCTGCGTTTATTTGCTCTTCTGGATATTCAATTGTATCTAGACTCCCTTCGTCGTCATTTACTTGTGGTTGTGAACTTTTGGAAGATGAAGATTGATCAAAACTTCCACCAGTTTTAGCACCTGTATTTGAACCGAATTGAACTCGATCAGCAATCACTTCTGTCCGATACTTCTTTGTATTTGTCGCTTGATCATCCCAAGACCTTGTCTGCATTCTACCCTCGATCATAACTTGGCTACCCTTTTTCATATATTGAGCGACTGTCTCAGCTTGTCGGCCGAAAACAACAATATTATGATAATCGGCGGCTTCTTGTTTTGCTCCATTTTTATCTTTCCAGACCCGATTTGTGGCCACAGAAAAACTACAAACTTTAATTCCTGAGGGAATGGCCTTTAGTTCTGGATCGCGAGTAAGATTCCCTATTATAAATACTTTGTTTAAATACATAAATTAGTTTCTAGTTTCTAGTTTCTAGTTTCTATTGAAATCACTATTAACTACGTTCCAAAAACTATTTAATTATATTATTTCTAATAATGGTTATGTTTACTAGAACCTATTCACTAGCTTCTAGTTACTAATTTAATTATACCACCAAAGCTTCAATTTCTTTATCAATTGTTTCTTCGTTTATTACTTCTACTTCTTCTGTCTTTCTGACTGATCGACGCTTTGATCCATCTTGTTTACCATATGGACGCTTAATTGACATTGTGTTTTCTCTAGCGGTTTTTATCATTAGATAACGAACCAACTTTTCATTCTTATCCAAAAGATCTTTTATAACTTTTGCGACAGAAGTAGAACATTCAAACTTCACCCAACCGAAATAACCATAAGAAAATTTTTGTTTCTTATTTAAAATAGAACGAGTCATTTCATAAGCTAGTTCTATTAACTTTGGATACTCATCAGAAATGAATACCGCTCCATTTTCAATAAACATATCTTTAAAGGAAGTTACTTCCTCTCCAAGATTCTCTTCGGCGATTGTTGGAACCATTAAATATCCAACTTCATAAACGCCCAATCGAACTTCTTTTTCTTCTTCAACATTTTCTTCTACCTTTTTTGTTTTTGCCATTTAATAATGCGTAAAATACGCTTAAATTTATAATAATTTTACATCCCGTTATGGACCAGTGTGTACCGACTTCAGGGTCGGGACAAACGAGATAGGACATATATTAACAAATAAAAGCAGTTTTGTCTACTTTCGAGCGAAGTAGAATTATTAAAATTATTTATCTCGTAGGGCCCCTCTGGGGTAAAGAGGAAATAATTTTAATAATTCTACGGAGCTAATATATCATCTATTTTAAATAATTTTTTCGCATTCTCAAAAATAATTTGAGCCATTTCTTCTTCGTTAATGCCCTTAATTTCAGCTATTTTTTTGACTATGTCTTTGACATAAGCTGGCTCGTTCCGAGTGCCTCTGTGAGGCACTGGAGCCACATAAGGGCTATCTGTATCGGCCAATATCATATTAAGGGGAGTTTGTTTGATAACAGAAATATAATCACATATTTCAGGCTTTGATTTATAAGTGATAGGACCAGCAAATGAGATATAAATTCCAATTTCAACAAATCTTTTCATATCTTCGACACTCCCTGCAAAAAAATGAGAAACTCCTATCCTGTTTTTTTTCGTTGAATATTTTTTTATTAATTCATATACATCAAAATAAGCGTTGTGAGTTTTTTCAGTGGGATTACCTGCCAGCCCTCCCTGTTTATCGGGAGCAGGCTGGTTTCTAACATGAAGCATGAGTGGCAAATTAAGTTCATTAGCTAATTCAATTTGAGCAATAAAAGCAATTTTTTGTTTCTCAATTGAATCATCTTCAAGATGATAATAATCCAGACCACATTCACCTATTCCGACAACCCTTCCCTGCCTTGCCAATTCTTTGTATTTTTCTTTATCAAAAATTTCTCCTCGAGAAGTAAATTCTTTTCCTTCATTTCCAAGCTCACTTGTGTCATGATATGAGCTACTCGTATGTATCGGATGAAGGCCAATGCAAGCGTAAACTCCTTCTTTATATTCATCCGTCATTTCTACTGCCTTCTTGGAAGTGTCATATTGAGTCCCAATATTTATAACCCAAGTATCATCTTCGAGCGCCCGCTGAATAACCGCATCACGATCTTCGTCGAATGCAACAAAATTCGTATGAGCATGGATGTCTATATATTTTGGCATAGGATTAGGTTCTAGTTACTAGCTTCTAGTTTTTAGTTTTTAGTTAATTATTTCCTCAAAAAAAGAGGGCTTTCGGGTTTCTTGTTTTCTTTAATTAATTTTTTTAGTTTTATATTGGTTTCAGGCATTATTGGATTTAACATTCGAGCGATTGTGTAAAGTTTCAAAACTAAATCCCTGATCATTTCTTTTCCCTTCTCAATATCAACCTTCACAACTTTAAATGGTTCTGTTTCTTGAATTATTTTATCGAGCTCCCCAATTTTTTCCCAAACAAATTCTGTCGCTTTTTTCAAATCAAACTCTTCATAATTCTCAAAGTATTCTGAAAAATCTTCATACTCTGGAATCTCAGGGCATTGATCTAAATATTTTTCAGACAAAGTCAAAATACGAGAAGAAAGATTCCCCAGCCCATTTGCTAACCCTGAATTATAAGAATCCTTAAATCTTTCTATTGTAAAAGGACTATCTTCAAAACTTCCTACTTCCCGAAGTAAAAAATACCGAAGAGCGTCAGTACCATACTCATCAACAATCAATTTAGGATCAACTCCATTCCCAAGAGTTTTAGACATTCGCACTCCACCCTCACCCGTTATAAAGCCATTGACTATTATTTGATGAGAATTAGGTAAATCTGCCGCCATAAGCATTGCTTGCCATGTCGCTGCTTGGAAACGAGTATTATCTTTACCACAATATTGAGTAGGGGTACCATTTATCCAATATTTTTGAAAATTTTCTAAATTGTCTGGCCAGCCGAGCGTTGATATGTAGTTTGTCAATGCATCAAACCAGACATACATAACGTGATCTTTATCGTCTGGCACTTCTATCCCCCACGACATTTTTTCTTTCAATCGAGATATAGAAAAATCTTGCAAACCATTTTTTATAAAGTTTTTCATTTCATTGAGCCGGAAATCTGGAACTACAAAATTCGGATGTTCATTATAAAATTTCAACAATTTATCTCCAAATTCCGAGAATTTGAAAAAATAATTTTCTTCGTTAATTAATTCAAGTTGTTTGCCAGGATGGAAAGGACACTCTCCTTTATCATTTAATTCAGAATCAGTCTTTTCACTTTCACAACCAACACAATATTTTGCTTGATAAGTCTTCTTATAAATATATCCATTTTCGCGGACTCTTTTCCAGAATTCTTGTGCCGCTATCTCGTGATGTTTATCTGTCGTTCGAACAAAATGTATATCAACACTCACTCCAAACATTTTTAATTGTTCTTTAAATGTTTCAAAGCCCTGATCAGTAAATTCTTTTGGGTCTAAACCTTTTTCAAGAGCTTTTTCGTAATTTTTCTTTCCGTGTTCATCTGTTCCTGTATTAAAATATACATCATAACCAATAAGTTTTTTATAACGCGCAATTGTATCCGCTCTAACAAATTCCAAAGCATGCCCCATATGAAGAGGAGCATTAACATAAGGAAGTGTGGTGGTAAGGTAGAATGATTTTTGCATAATATTAATCTGGCTTAGAAAGAATTTTTTTCTTTTCTAGGTCGTCTAAAAATTCTAATAAACAAACTGCAACTGGTATAGCCAAAATTACACCCATAAAACCAGCCAGTTCGGCACCAATAATGATTGATAAAATAACAACAAGGGGAGAAACGCCAATAACTTTTTTAATTATCAAAGGATATATTAAATAGTTTTCGAATTGATGAAGAATGAAATACAATCCGAAAGATAAAATAGCCATTGTAACTCCACCATCTAAATAACTAAATAAGGTCACTGGGACCATAGCCAAAAATATCCCAAATGGAATAAGTTCACAAAAGGCTGTTAATATGGCCAGAACAAGAGAATATTTAACACCAAGGATAGTTAACCCAAGATAAGCCAAGATTCCAATAATCAAACCGAGCAACATCTGCCCTTGCACCCAGCGTCCAATTTTATGTTCTGTTCTTTGCCAAAGTCCAATAATATATTCTTCACTATCACGAGGGGTAATAATTCTTAAAAAATTTTCTATTCCCTTCTCAGTAATTGAAAGATAGAAAGAAATAATAATAATAAAAAAGAAATTTAAAATACCACCAAAAGCTCCACTAAAAATATCCATAAAACCACCCGAAAAACCATTGATGAAAATTTGTGTACTTTTTATCACTTCACCAATGGAAGCATTACGTGAAATATTTGAAACGACATCCTTAGCTCCAGTTATTGTCTCTGGTTGAAATGAATTTAAAATACTACTATTTGGAATATACTGACTTACTGAAGATACCAAAGCTGACATCTCCTCAATAAATATCGGCATAAAGACTGAAAGTAACCCAATAATAATACTTATGGTTAAAATATAAATTAAAAAAACGGCCACGGATCTATTTTTAATATATGGTTTTATCCTTTTATAGGCAGATTCAACAAATGAGGCGATAACAATTGCTATAAGAATAACTAAAACAACATTATACAATTTTATAAGAGCCAAGACTAACGCTCCCAGTAAAATGATTTTTATTAATGTATTTGTTGAAATACTAATATGCATATTTTTATCCATATAACTCTATAATAACATACTCTCGGATTTATTAGAATTTAAGGATATCATTAAATTGTGAACTATCCTTAAATGGCCCAATAATTGCAAGATTGAGACTTTCTGTCTTAAAAATAATTCTTGCCATTTTCTGTATATCAGTAGAAGTAATATTTTTAATTTCTTTTATTTTATCTTCTAGTGTCTTTATTTCATTTTTCATCAATTCCTGCGTGCCATAAAAGTTTGCTACATCATCGGTTGCTTCAAGTGACATCTTCATATTCCCAATTAATAACGACTTAACTTTATCCAGTTCTCTCTCTCCGACTTTTTCAATTTTCAAAAGATTACACTCTTTTAAAATTTCGTTTATGACTTCAATAGTTCTTTCATTATTTACCCCAGCCGATATTTGAAAACTACCATAATCTAGCGAGGCATCATTATAAGATCTAACATAATATGCCACCCCCATTTCTTCACGGAGTTTATTAAAAAGTCTTGAGCTCATCCCAGCCCCAAGAACAGCTCCAAGCAATGAAATAATAGTATTTCTTTTATCCTTCAAGGGGAAAGTTCTAACCCCTAAGACAAAGTGGGTTTGATCTGTCTCTTTGTATTTAACCAAAACATTTGGTTTATCTTGGATACTTTTTGTTTTATCTTTCTTTTTACTCTTCGTGCAAGGTATATTTTTAAAATATTTATCAACTTCTTTGTAAACTTCACCACTTTCAATATTTCCTGAAACAATAATTACAGTGTTAAAAGAGACGTAATGATCTTTTTTATAATTTACAAAATTATCTCGAACCATTTTTTTAATATTTTCCTTTGGTCCTAAAGTACTTCTACCGGCTGGTTGATCACCATACAAAACCTCACTCCACAGGTCTTGGACATGACTCGCAGGCATATCTTCATACATATTTATTTCTTCAATAATAACTCCTTTCTCTTTTTCCATTTCAACTTCTGGAAATGTAGAATTTAAATAAACATCCGAAACAATATCAAAAATTTGTTTAAAATTTTTTGAATCACCTTTTGCATAATAGCCTGTCAATTGATTCCCTGTAAAAGCATTATACTGACATCCAAGGGCATCAAGCTCATGAGAAATGACTTGAGCACTTGGGCGCTTAATTGTTCCCTTAAAGCACATGTGCTCCAAAAAATGAGATATTCCATTTATTTCTTTTGGTTCATAATCACTACCCGTCCCAACAAGGACAAGGACAGTTACAGTCGGATTATCTTTCATAGGTATCGTCACAACTCTTAAACCATTTTTATACGTTTTCTTTTTAGCTTTAAGCATAAAGGCATATTACCATATTTTTCATATATAAAAAACTTCCCTGAATCGAGTTCAGGGAAGTTTTTAATTCATTTTTTCTTTGATGTAATCTACAATTTCATCTTTATTTACTCTTACTTGCTCTCCCGTATCGCGATCACGAATAGTCACACAATTATCAGTCAAAGTATCAAAATCAATAACTATACACCATGGTGTACCAATCTCATCTTGTCTGCGGTAACGCTTGCCAATATTACCATTGTCGTCCCATGCTACCCACCCAAATTCTTTTTTTAATTCAGCAAAAATTACTTTCGCGTAAGAAACAAGTTCTGGTTTATTTTTCAAAAGGGGTGAGACGCAAACTTTATATGGAGCAATCGCTGGTGGAATTTTTAAATAAACTCGAACATTTTCTCCTTCTCCACTTTCACAGTATGTTGAACAAAGTAGTGCCAAGATTGCTCTATCGACACTTATCGTTGGCTCAATAACATGTGGAATAAATTTTTCAGTAGTTTTATCATCTAACATTTCCATGGATTCCCCAGAAAATTCTTGGTGACGTTTTAGATCAAAATCTCCCCGGTGTGAAAGCCCTGTTAATTCTTTAATACCAAAAGGATACTCAAATTCTAAGTCAACAGTCTTTTTACTATAATGAGCTCTGGCAACTTCTGAATGCTCGAGAGCATGAAGCTTAGATACATCAACACCAATTTTAGAGAGCCAATCTTTTTGCTCTAATAAAAAATTATCAAAATATGCCTCCCATGGATCATTGGGGTGAATGAAATACTCAAATTCCATTATTTCGAACTCACGCAATCTGTAAATAAAATCCCTTGGTGTTATCTCATTCCTAAAAGCTTTACCAATTTGTGCAATTCCAAAAGGAATTTTAGGTGACAACGATTGTAAAACATTTTTGAAATTAACAAACATACTCTGAGCTTCTTCGGGACGAAGATAAGTATTTACTGCGGTTTCTTCAACTGCACCCATTTTAGTCTGAAGCATTAAATTAAATTTTCGAACCTCTGAAAGAGGATTGCCTTCTGGACTTTTTAATTTTAATTCTTTTATTTTAGACTCCATCTCTTCAATTGTTAAATTTTCTGAATTTACTCCTACCTCTTCAAGTAAATGGTCTGCTCTATAACGCTTATTAGTTACTAAATCATCTACCAGTGGATCAATAAATTCACCCGTATGGCCTGAGGCATCCCAAACTCGTGGGTGCATTAAAATTGGTGTATCAATTAGATAAATGTTCTCTCTATTTTTGACAAAATAATTTACCCACGAATCCTCAATATTTTTTTTGAGCAATGAACCAAGTGGCCCATAATCATAAGTCCCCGCCAGCCCTCCATAAATTTCTGATCCTGGATAAATAAAGCCACGTCTTTTACAAAGTGAAATTATTTTATTCATTAAATTTGAATCATCGAGTTCTTTTTTTGTTATATCATTATTACTCATATTTTTATTATTTTATCACCTTAGCATTAATTGGTTTAAAATTGGGATCATTTGTCAATGAAGTTGTAATTGCCCCGCGGGTACTTTTTATTAGTGATTCAGAAAAAGCATCCGTTCCTGAAAGATATGTTTCTTTCATTAATTGGGGAATACTTCCAACTTGAGACAATGATGGATTTAGAGAAACAACAAAAGAAGCTTCTCTCTCATTATTAATTCCAGTATTTGGTAAAACAGAACCAATGTTCCAAGTTATTTCTCGAGTAGTTTCATTATAAGAAACATTTTCATTTTCGCCAGCAGTTAAACCAATCCATTTCACATATATTGGTAAAGAGGCGCGAGCTTGAGCTTGTTTAATATTATTAGCTGAATTAGATAGGGTCCAATTTATAACATACTTCGTTTCTGATTCGGCCTTTGGAGGAAGATTCCCGGAAGAATAGTTAGCAGATGCAACAATTTGGAAATCAGACAGTAACTTAACAATTTTTTCCGAAAAATTATTAACATCATTATAGGTTGAACCAAAAAGTGGCTCCCTTCCCTTTATACTAACTTTAATTGTTACTTGAGGATCTTTAATTGTAGATACTCCGATAAGTGATTTTGGTTTAAAATTAAATGAAACAATCCCTTTTTCTCCTGGGTTAATCTCTGCAAATCCAGGTACAGAATTTTTATCCCAAATTATCTGATTATTTGCAGAATCATAAAAACCATTTATCGGATTAACCGTACTCTTATCAAAAACATTTCCAGATAGACTTGCAATAATTTGTCCGTCTGTTATTCTTGTTGGTAAATTATTAGCCCAAGATATTTCAACATTGACCGTTGATCCTCCTGAGACTGAATACTCTGCTTGGTCTCTTCCATTCACTAAAATGTTTGCTTCAAGAAATGGCTTAGCGATCAAAATTTTCTGTAAAGATGAACTAAAAATAGTTGTCACTACTGATGGATTGGTTTCATTTGATGTACCAACATAAGTATGGAAAACTTGCTCATCCCCATCTTGTCCAATTAAACGCCCTTTTATTTCCACTTCAATTGGAGCAACAGTAGTAAGAGAAGAAAGATCCCAGACATTATTACCTAAAAATGGAAGAGGTGAGACACTTTCTAAAACAAAATTATTTGGATATGTTACTTGTAAGATCGGCTTACTTTCTGGCAATAAAGTATTTAAGGTGGTCTTAATTTTTAAAGAAATAGATTGATTAGAAATAGTGTTCGTTGGGCCTTCTACGCTAACGGAAATGGGGGCTAAGCTAATTGTAACTGGATAATATTTATCTTTTGTGAAAATAGCGTTAGAGCCTTCTGGATGATAATCTAAACTGACTTTTATATTCCTGATTGTTTTTTCTTCTCCATACAGATTTACTTTTATATTTCTTAGCACCGTTTCGTTTGGCATGATTGTTCCAATCACATCTCTAGGTAATCGGACAACCTCATTTTGTGTAGTATCTGCCCCTTTAGGATATTCAATAGATAGTGCCGCCAGTTCAAGTTTCCCGCTATTGTTATTTGTTATTTCTATTTGAAGAGGTAGATCCTCTCCTCCTTTGGTAAAAGCATTCCCAATTACTTCAATTTTTATTTTCTCGTTTGAAACCGCAGTATCATTGGTAGAAAATTTATAAAAAGCAAAACCAATAGCCCCAAGAAAAAAAACAATGGCTACAATAAAGAATTTCTTAAATATTGAGACCGGTGGTTTCTTTGATTTTTTATTCATATTATTCTCATTATTTTTTTCGTCATCTTCCCACTCTTCTCTAATTTGATGCTTTACCTTATGTAAGACTCCTGCATTTTGGTGCCCAACAGCATGATCGTTGGGATCATACAAATTTCTTTTAATATCTTCAATTTTGTTTTTTTCTTCTCCTCCCATATTTTATAGTATACTCCCAATTTACTTGTTTTCAAAGAAAACCTAGAAAAT
>CAZQOL010000011.1:0-2640 GCA_964595185.1 uncultured Candidatus Saccharibacteria bacterium
GGCTTTCAGAACTAAGTAGGGAAAGGGATGGGATTAAATTGGGGATTAAGGAGTTAAGTTTGATAATTGGATAATGTTCATCGAGTTCACTATTAACAAAATAAAGAGCCTGTTCCAAAAATGAAACAGACTCTAAATACACTAGTTACTGACGTTTAATTTTCATCGCCAACCTCTTGTATTATCTTCACAAAAGATCCACGGTTTTTACCATAAGAATGACCAAGCAAAAGATTCCTTACTCCTCTATAGGTTTCTTGACCAGAATTGAATGAAAAGCGGTTATACCACCAATAATAACGGAAACCCTCAAACTTTATAAGTTCTCTCCATTGTGTTGTGTCAAATTGCACAAGCCTGCAATCCAGGTTGCGAGTAGCGGAAGCAATACAAATTCTTTGTGGGCGTGTATCAATTTTTGTTGCTAATACCCACGGCAAAGTTAGATGGTGTCCAGTGTGATTATCAGCTTTACTTTCACCAGTAAAAACATTGAATGTTATACCAAATTCATAACTGTCCGTGTAATGATAAAAAACAAGATAGCAAACAAAAATTACTGTTGCAACAATACTTGCAATTTTTATCTTCTTTTTCATTTACTGTGTTTTTAGTGGCAGAGAATTTTGTGTGGTGTCTGTGGTTGTTGATGTTGTAGACATAATCTCAAGGAATTTATATTTCTTTTGTAAATGTTCCTTGTTATATCCGTCCGTTGCACACCCTTCATACGCATAAATTTTTAATATTTGGTATTCAAGTAATTGCATAAGTCCCTCAGGCCTGAATCGTACCAACATTGCGTTTAGCACCCGTGTGTTTACATCACTTGCTGTAGTAATGCTACTACCTGATGTATTTGCTTCGATGCGAATTTGTACAGGACGTGTGTCAATGGTATGTATCTGTGTAAAATACGGCGTGATACGATGCCAACCTGTTCGTGTTAATGTAGTAGTTTTACCTGTAGACTTGTCAAATTTATAGCCCAGTTCATAACTGTCTACAAATGTCCACCAGTTATACCTGTAGATTAGTCCTCCAAAAAAGAGTACAACAATTAGGATTATTGCAATAATCCATCTGTTCGAGATTTCCATATTATTTGTGATTTTAAGGTGACGCCTTTCGGCAATGTTTTACTATATAAAAGCATATATAATTTACTTTGTCAATATAAACGCACCTGAATTCAACGTTGAAGTTTATCGATTGCATTAAAAGTTCTGAACTCTCAAAAAGGTAAAAAAAATACCTTTATAAATAAAGCTAAAAAATCGGTGAACCACTTAGGTGGCTTTCAGAACTAAGTAAGGAAAGGGAGGGGATAGAATTAGGGATTAAGGAGTTGAGTTTGATAGTTGGGTAAAGTTCACGAAGTTTTTAATGTTCACACTTAATAAAAAAGAACCTGTCTAAGTGACAGGTTCTTAATTAAAATTGTTTTACTTTATTGACAGCTTTTTAATACTTTGATTACGTCAAGTTGAAGGTGATAGAGTTTTTCCAAATTTTGAAAATACTCATTTTCCTCGCCTTCCTTTATGGAACCTTCTGAGCAATAATGAAAACTAAAGTATGACGAATTAACTTTTTCATTATTTAATCCATCCAAACTCCAGAGAGTCATTGAAAAAAGTACATCTCCTTTGAGAACTGGCTCATTTTCATTGTTAAACGTTGGTAATGAAATCGCAACATTAAACCAATCTGCAGTTACGTGTACTATATAGCACATCAGTTCTCCCATTTCGGGATGAGTGAACAAAAATGCTCTGTGGGGCATTTTGTTAAAAGCATCTGTTCTTATCGGATAAAAAATTAATTCTCTGCTTATGCTTGCATTGAATTGTTTTTTTAATTGAAAGAAGAACCGAATGGGAAGTTTGCAGAAAGTTCTCATGTTGGATAGGAACTCTTCTTCTGAGGTGGATATGTCCTTTAACAGATTATCCAATGAAATTGTTTGCTGTACCATTTTTCTGATATTTATTGTTAGTAAAAATTATTTATTAAGTTCTCTCAACCTCTCTAAAGGAACTGAGAGAACCTAATAAAATTTAACAATTAAATCAAAATATTAAAGAACTGGAACTTTGAATATGATAGCATAAATACTGTGATTTGTCAACGTATAGATTTAATTGGTTTATTAAATTAAAAGTTCTGAACTATCTATGGGGTACAAAAAAGTACCTTAGTAAATAAGGTAAATGTATACTTCGTATCCTAGAATGTGTGATCACGAGTTACTAAGTAAAATTTTTCGCAAGCTCAAATTTTACGTAAGTACTCGCGACCCCAGCTCGGCAATTTTTCTACTGAAAAATTATGCCTGCGCTTTCACAAAGCTAAAAATCCCCAGCAGTGGGGATTTTTTACGCTTTGTGACCCTACAGAGAATCGAACTCTGATTACCGCCTTGAGAAGGCGATGTCCTAACCGTTAGACGATAGGGCCGAATATAATTTTCACTTCACAATCTAAACTTTTAAACTAAACTTTAATGCATTCTTAAGGCGATGTCCGCTGTATTCAAACTTGGTTAGATGATAGGGCCGAGATAATTACCAATTAATAATTACTAATTACTAATTAAAATGCGAGGGAACACTCTAAAAATACCAGAAGATGACTCAT
>CAZQOL010000011.1:2650-18669 GCA_964595185.1 uncultured Candidatus Saccharibacteria bacterium
AAGTTTTTTGGTATAATAGATAAATGAAACCATATGCAAAAAATATATTAATTGGGGTTGTTGTTGCTATTATCTTTTCGATAGGAGGTTATTTTTTATATCCTAAATTACACAATACTCCTATAGTCACAGAATATCAAAATGAGCAAATAGAAAATACTAATTTCCAAAATATAAATGAAATTGCAAAACCAGAAATAAAAGAACCAGTCGCTTTGGTTCCACAAAAAGAGGCAAGTACTCCGCCTGTTGAACCGCCACTTCCAGAGGGGACAGATCGATTTACCATCACCCTTTTAAATACCAATGAAGAAATTGCTGAAAATTTATTAAAGTCAGAATATATTACAGATAAAGATATTTTTATTAATCTTTTAAACAAAGAAAAAATTGCAATTACACCTGGGGCATATAAAATCTCAAAAGAAATGACGGCTGTTCAAATAGATAAAGTTTTGCACGGGAAACCATATATGAAATGGGCTATGATAAAACCAGGATTAAGAAAGGAAGAAATTGCAACTATCCTCGCCGACACTCTTGGTTGGACAGCCAAACAAAAAAATAATTGGATAACAGTTGATACTACCACCAGTCCTGAATATATTGAAGGAGTTTATTATCCTGACACATATTTGATCCCAGTGGCAGAGGAACCAAGTCTGGTGGCCAAACGTTTAATTGCAAAATTTAATGAAAAATTTTATTCATACCTTCCTCAGTTTACCGCTAAAAATATAAAATGGACTCGGGCTTTGACTCTTGCTTCGATTGTTCAAAGAGAGGCTGCAAACGAGACCGATATGCCACTTATTTCAGGAATTCTTTGTAATAGATTAAATACTGATATGGCTCTCGGTGTTGATGCAACTCTGCAATATCAACGCGGAGATAAAGGTAAAGGTTGGTGGGTTCCAATTTCAGTGTCTGATAAGCAGATTGATTCACCATTCAATACTTATAAATATAAAGGCCTTCCCCCTAATCCAATTTCAAATCCTGGGATAAAAGCCATTGAAGCAGTTTTAAATCCAACTAAAACTGATTGTTTGTACTATATACATGATAAAAACCGTATTACACATTGTGCGGTGACATATGAAGAACATCAACAAAACATTCAAAAATATTTAATTTCTAACAATTAAGAAATCTTATAACTTATGTTATAATTAATAAATGGAAGAAATAGGAACTTTATATATAGTCGCTACTCCAATTGGAAATATGGAAGATATCACTCTTCGAGCTATTCGAGTTTTGAATGAAGTTGATTATATTTTATGTGAAGACACTCGAACAACTCAAAATTTACTCAATAAATATGAAATTAAAACAAAGACGATGAGTTATCATGCTCACAGTACTGAGGGCAAAGAATCTGCCATTATTAATTTACTTAAGGCCGGAAAGAATTTAGCGTTAGTTTCAGATGCTGGCACACCCTGTATTTCTGATCCGGGAGTAATGCTTGTTTCTAATGTTCGAAAAGAATTTGGAAGAGAGGCAAAAGTTTCGCCGATTCCAGGACCTAGCGCTTTAATTTCAGCGCTTTCCGCATGTGGAATATCTTCAGCTGAATTTACATTTTTAGGCTTTTTGCCACACAAAAAAGGCCGAATTAAAATATTTAATGAAATAAAAGAATCAAATAAAGTAGTCATTTTTTATGAATCTACTCATCGTATCCTAAAAACTCTCGAATCACTTAATACCTACGTTCCAAAATTCAAAGTTGTTCTCGCTCGCGAAATTACAAAACAATTTGAAGAATTTATAAGTGGGGAACCAAAAGAAATTCTCAGTTATTTAAATGAAAATAAGGTAAAACAAAAAGGGGAATTCGTTGTGATTGTTTCTCCTTTCTAAATGAGATATAATAAGAAAATGAGAAAAGAAAAAACATTATTAATTATTGGTTTGTGGATGATGATATTACCATGTTTGGGTTTTACTAGCTCTTCGCGAAGCGGGCTATTTTTGATTACAGGACTTGCTACTATATATTTAGCATATTTATTTTATCTTGAATATAAAGTCAGAATACGCAAAGATATTAATCACAATAAGACTTTTATCGATAATATTGGTGACGGAGAATAATAATTATGCTCAAAACAAAAAAATTTAAAAGAATTATTCTGATAATCCTCATTGCATTTATTTGTGGATTAATTTTTTATTTTGTTCTTCCTCATGTATATAGTAATAATATTGAATATAATATAAATCAAGGGCAAGAAAAAAATGTTAAAGATAATTTAATTAATAAAGAAACTGAAAAAGAAATTGCTCCCGAAGGTGAAGAGCAGGTAATAGTCCCAATTTCCCACATCGAAACACCAGAACACGTGAGAGCCTTATATATGTCGGGTTGGGTGGCTGGATCTCTCAATTTTCGTAATACACTTGTAAAAATGATAGACGAAACTGAGCTTAATGCTGTGGTTATTGATATTAAAGATTCCACTGGAAGATTAAGTTTTAGTATTGATGATCCTGAAATAAAAAAAATTGGTAGTGCCGAAAATAGAATAAAAGATATCAAAGAATTAACAAATTTACTTCATTCAAAAAATATTTACATTATTGGTAGAATATCTACATTTCAAGATCCATATTTAACAAAATTAAAACCGGAATGGGCAGTAAAAAAAATAAGTGATGGGGGAGTATGGAAAGATCGTAAGGGATTATCATTCTTAGATCCGACAAATAAAAATGTTCATGATTATGTTTTATCTATCGCTTTAAAGTCATACGACTTAGGTTTTGATGAGATTAACCTTGATTATATTAGATATCCTTCTGATGGAAATTTGAAAGATATTAATTATAATTTGAAGGCTGGAGTCACAAGAGCCGATAATATTGAAAGTTTCTTTAAATATTTTTCTACTGAAATAAAAAAAGATGTTAATATTCCAATATCAGCAGATTTATTTGGATTAACAACTGAAGTTAATAATGATATGGGTATTGGGCAAGTTTGGGAAAAAGCTATTCCATATTTTGATTTTGTCAGTCCGATGGTTTATCCATCTCATTACCCACCAGGCCATGCAGGGTATAAAAACCCAGCCTTATATCCATATGAAGTTATTAATAGAGCTTTAACTAGCGCTATAGCAAAGACAAAAGCAATAAATCAAGATACAAGCAAAATTCGCCCATGGCTACAAGATTTTGATCTTGGGGCCACATATACAAAAGACATGGTTCGGGCTCAAATGAAAGCAACATATGACAATGGACTTGATTCTTGGATGCTCTGGGACCCAAGTAATAAATATACACCGTCTGCACTTTTGCTTGAAAAATCGGTCTAACTTTGTCATAATTAAATTTTTAATCAATAAATAATTATTAAAGTGAACAATAAAGTATTTAAAAAATTTCGCCTGATAATAATTTCCCTAATTTGTATTGGTGGAATTTTTGGCATTGGATTATATTTCGGTTATTCTCACCGTCCAGAAATTGAAAAAGTTTTCACCGTAATTAATAAAAATCCTCAAGTTGAAACAACTGCGGACTTCAGTCCATTTTGGAAAGCGTGGAATATCCTGAAAGAGAAATCAATTCATAATAATGAAACCTCCGATCAAGAACGTGTGTGGGGAGCAATCTCGGGACTTACTAATTCAATCGGGGATCCATACACAGTCTTTTTCCCACCAAAAGAAAATAAGTCTTTTAACGAAGAGATCCAGGGATCATTTGAAGGCATAGGTGCAGAGATTGGGATGAAAGATAAAATTCTAACAGTAATCGCTCCACTCAAAGATACTCCCGCCTGGAATTCTGGACTAAAAGCTGGTGACAAAATTTTCAAAATTGATGAAACTTCAACGAGTGATATGACTATTGATGAAGCCATTGAATTAATTCACGGACCAAAAGGTTCAGTAGTAGTCATCACAATTTTAAGAGATGGCGAAAAAGAAACACGCGAAATTAAAATAACAAGAGACAAAATACAAATTCCGACTCTTGATACTGAACTCCGAGAAGATGGAATCTTTGTTATCAAATTATATAGTTTCTCAGAAAACTCTGACAGACTTTTTAAAGATGCCATTCTAGAATTTATTAATTCAAAGTCAAATAAATTGATAATTGATTTAAGGGGAAATCCAGGTGGTTACTTGGGTTCAGCCGTAAATATTGGTTCTTGGTTTATTGACGAAGGAAAAACAATTTTGATTGAGGATTCGGGTAACGGAGCAAAACAAAAAATCTACCGAAGTCATGGCCCACGTTTATTTACAGATAATCTTAAATTAATAGTTTTGGTTGATGGTGGTTCTGCTTCTGCTTCCGAAATATTAGCCGGGGCTTTAAAAGAACACGGCATAGCAAAATTAGTTGGAGAAAAAACATTTGGAAAAGGTTCGGTTCAAGAATTAGTCAAAATTACAGATGAGACTTCTCTAAAAGTAACTGTCGCAAATTGGTTAACTCCAAATGGTGCTTCGATTTCTCTAAAGGGTATCGAACCTGATGTTAAAGTTGAATTCACCCTCAAGGATTTTGAAGCAAAAAAAGACCCACAAATGGATAAAGCCATTGAAATATTATTAGCTAAATAATATAATAAACGGAATGAAAGTAATTTTACTTACAGATATACCAAAAGTTGGTAATAAATATGATGTTAAAGAATTTAAAGAGGGATACGCCCAGAACGTCCTTTTAGCTAAGGGACTCGCATGTTTAGCGACTCCAAGTGAACTGGCAAAACTTGAGGACAGAAAAAGGAAACAGGAAAAGCTGAAAGTAGAGGAAACAAAAGCATTCGATAATCTAATAGCAACAGTTGGTAATAAAATTATTACAATCAAAGCAAAGTCAAACGATAAGGGGCATTTATTTAAAGCCATAGGCCCGCATGATGTAGTTTTAGCTATCAAAGAAATTGCTTTATTTGATATTGATGAAAAATCGATAATCATGGATCACATCAAAACACTTGGCCATCATAAAATCACAATTAAAAAGGGTGACAAAAAAGGGGAGTGTGAAATAGAAATAATTAAAAGTTAGTAGTTAAGTTCATAAGTAATTAAAAAACAATCAGGCGCAAGCCTGATTGTTTTTGTGAGTGTGATTCATTATATAACGTGAACAACTTTTTTTACTGATGTTGTGCGATTGAAATTAATTTTTCTCTTTGAACCAAATTTCACAGTTCCTTCTTTCAAAGCAAAAAGAGTATGATCTTTCCCCATTCCAACATTTGATCCAGGTAAAATTTTTGTTCCTCTCTGGCGGATAATAATGCTTCCAGATTTTGCCTTTTCTCCTGCGTAAAGTTTAGTACCGAGATACTTTGGATTTGAGTCTTTTAAATTTTTCGCCGATCCACCGGCTTTTCTATGTGCCATATGATATTTGGGCTAGCCAGTAGCCGATTTATTATTTATAATAAGTAGTATGAGTATAACTAATTTTATTCACAAAATCAAGAGCAAAACTCACATTGACAAAACTACTATTTTGTTTCTTTTTATCATAATAGGGGTGGGGATTGGGTCTTTTGCTCTTGGAAGATTATCTATAAAGAGCAGTAATTCAAACATAAATACCAAAATAACTGCGTCGGGCATATATTCAGAGAATACACTCATAAATCAAAGCATTGAGAAAAATGATGTTTTATCAGAAGAAATCTATAGGGAAAAGAAGTATGTCGCCTCAAAAAACGGGAAGATGTATTATCCACTCGGGTGCAATTCAGCTAAAAGAATTAAACCTGAAAATGAAGTATGGTTTAGTTCCGAGCTTGATGCTGAAAAATCTGGATATATAAAATCATCAATGTGTAAATAATTATGAAAACATATTTTAAAATTTTTATAATTATTTTTTTATTATCGCTTTTTATAATTATAAAAGACGATGTTTTCCTTCTAGTAAATAAAAGTTTTTTAAACATTGATAAAAATAATACGACAAATATATCAGGGGATATTGTTTATCCTGATCAAGTAAAACCATTGAAACTATCCGTTGATACTCCTGGGCCACTCAAAGTAGCTGGAGATCTTTTAAATGTAAATAGCAATATCGAACTATCGAGTAAAAATATAATTTCAATAACTAATAAATTTAGAAAAGAGAATGGATCGCTAAATCCATTAATTGAGAATGATAAATTAAATCAATCCGCAACAAAAAAACTTCAAGATATGTTTAATAATCAATATTTCGAACATAAGTCACCAAAAGGTCTTGGAGTTGGAGATCTTGGAGAACAAGCTGGTTATAATTACATTCTAATTGGTGAAAACTTAGCCATGGGAAATTTTAAGGATGATTTGTCACTTGTGAACGCCTGGATGGCAAGTGAAGGTCATCGTGAAAATATTCTTAATAAAAATTATACGAATATAGGTGTTGCTGTTGGCCAAGGTCAATTTAATGGCAAAAAAATATGGATGGCTGTTCAACATTTTGGAACACCAGAAAGTGTTTGTCCAAGTATTGATAAAATTCTTTTGGGTAAGATTAATATAAATCAAAATCAAATCATAGAAATGACCCAAGACCTCTCAAATCGACGAGAACAAATAGATAAAAATGACACGTTCAAGGGGAGTACTATAAACGAACAAATTGCTGAATACAATGAATTAGTAATTTTATATAATGATTTAATAAGTCAAACAAAAAATGATACGGAAATTTATAATGATCAAGTAAAAAACTTCAATCTTTGTCTCTTAGGCTATCAATAAACCTGAAATAGGGTAGCAAAGCTGGGCTAAAGTTAGCCTTATTTTAGAGTTATGTTAGTGTCGCACAATATATCTTTTGCGACATTAATCTTCAATAAAAAGCCCCTAATAAAGATATTATTAGATTTGGCTGTTTATTCCATTTTTGCTAAATCTTCTACCTATTAGGTTCAATTTTATTTATTTAAAATTTTTTATCTTCCCCTCTGCTTCTTCCATACTTCCAAGGTCAACAACATTTTCAAATCCTGCTTTTTCCATTAAATTTTTTGCCATCATTGAACGGTTTCCTGATTCACAATAAAGATACACTTCCCTATTCTTGTCAATAGCAGGATAGGAGCCATTTAGCATATCCATAATATCGTGGTTAATTGCACTATCAAGGTGACAATTGTCATATTCATTTTTTTTCTAACATCAATTAAAATCATTTTTATTTATAGTTACTTAATAAATCGCTTCACAAATTATATTCTGAAAAAAGTCCTCGGATCTCCTCGCCAAATTCTTTTGGAAGCTCGGCCAGACATTTTTTCATAAAATAATTTGTTGCGCTTTTCCATTAATAATATTTAATTCTTTTTCAAATACTTTTTATTTTTTAATTTTTCCGGGCGTAAATCTTTATCGGTATATTTTTTATAATTTTTACCATATCCAAGTTCCTTATTTAATTTGGTCGTCGGGTTACGAATATCAAGTGGAATTGGTAAATTGCCATACACTTTGACGTCTTCTTTTGCCATAAGATAAGCCTCATAAGATCTTCGATCTTTTGGAGCCTGAGAAAGATATGAGACACCATGAGCGAGGTTTATACCACATTCTGGCATGCCTATTATTTCAACCGCTCGGAATACATCATTAGCCACAACAAGCGCAGTCGGTAATGCCAAACCTATATCTTCTGAGGCAAATATAACCATTCGACGAGCAATAAATTTTGGATCTTCACCAGCTTCCAACATTCGTGCTAAATAATAAAGCGCCGCATCTGGTTGACTGGCTCGCATGCTTTTAATAAAAGCACTGATGGTATTGTAATGTTCATCACCCTTTTTATCATATCGAAGAAACTTTGACTGCAAAGTATTTTTTAAATTTTCAATATTTATTTCTTTGTATAATGATAAAGTATTTTCAATCATTGAAATGGCTTGGCGAGCATCTCCACTTGCCATTTGAACCAACCAATCAATTTCTTCTTTTTTAATTTTGGCTCCGGTTCTTTTAATTATTTTTTTCATCTCCTCGTCAGAAAATTCTTCCAATATAAAAACACGACAACGTGAAAGTAAGGCTGGAATTACTTCAAAACTAGGATTTTCAGTTGTAGCTCCAATAAGTATTAACCTGCCACTTTCAACATGTGGCAATAAAAAATCTTGTTGGGCTTTATTAAAACGATGTATTTCATCTAAAAAAAGAATCCGAGGGCCCAAAAGTTCACCTGTTCCTTTAATTCCAGTATCAACTATCTGCCTAATATCATCTTTGCCAGCCGAAACAGCCGATAATTCATGATAATCGGCATTCAAAGCTTTTGCATATATTCGAGCCAAAGTTGTTTTTCCAACTCCTGGTGGACCCCAAAGAATAAACGAAAAGATATGCTTTTGTTTTATCGCCTCATAAAGAGGCTTATTTGGGCCTACCAAGTGCTCTTGGCCAATAAATTGGTCTAAATCTTTGGGTCTAATTTTTGACGCCAGTGGTTCCATATAGCTAATTTTAACATAAATATTAATTAAAGATATTATGATTGTAACTTATCAAATTAATTAAATTTAAAAAATAAAAAGGGTTAATCAAATAATGATCAACCCTTTTAAAAATACTTTCAAGTATCTTACAGGTCAAAGAGTTCCCAAACCTTCTTTCTGTTTTTTATTAAGACAATAATCACTGCCAAAAACAAAACAGAAAAAATTGCTGCGGGATACCACCATGATATTATATGTGATATCTTTTCTTCTTTGTTGACAATAGCTGCGATAGAAACAAGAGCCAACAGCCCAGATCCAAATAACATCAAGATACCAGCACCAGTGTCTAACGTCGTTAGACTTGGTAAAATACTTTTTTTAGTTTTCATTTTTTGGGTTTGTTTAGGTTAGATTGATTTTCTAAATTTCCAAATAGAAACTTGGAAAATCAATCTAACCTTCACAACTAAATCCCAATTTCAAAGAACTAAATTACTTGTATAATATAGCATATTATTATCCATATGTCAATGGCTTTATACCTGAATAAGGCAAAAATATGTAAAACTATCTTTAATATTTTAAAATCTCCTCAATATATTCACGAGAATTTGAGACACGTTGGACTTTAAATTGCCCGCCAAGGCGGTCTTTTTTCTTCATCCAATTATAAAAAGTACCAGGTGGTACAGAATGGATTATTGGTAATTGCAAAACACAATCATTTATTCTCCTCTCAGCATAGTCATTATTCTCCCCTTTCAATTTCTGGTCTAAAATTTTTGCAAATTCTTCCATGTTATTTGGTTCATCTTTAAACTCAATAACCCATTCATGACTTCCTCTCCCCTGTCTATCTGGCCGTGTTGCTGACATGGTAAAATTTTCAATTTGAATATTTAATTCTTTTGAAGTTTTTTCAATTGCATTTTCAACATTATCCATCGTAATTTCTTCGTCATAGACATTTAAATATTGTTTTGTTCGCCCGGTAATTTTTATTCGATAAGGAGAAAGTGAAGTGAACATAATCGTATCACCAATAACATACCGCCACAATCCCCCATTGGTCGTAATAACTAAAACATAATTTATATTTAATTTAACATCGTTTATAAAACAAGCACTGTAGTCCCCTTTTTCATATTGTGTCATAGGAATAAATTCATAGAAAACTCCATAGTCAAAAATCAAACGCATTTCATTTTCTTTTGTCATATCATCTTGAATAGCAAAATAACCCTCAGAAGCATTATAACTTTCAATGTATTTAACTTCCTTCCCAACAAACAATTCATCAAAAATTTTTCGATATGGCTTAAAAGAAATACCACCATGCATAAAAACTTCCAAATTTGGCCAGACTTCAAAAATTGATTTCTTACCTGATTTTTCTAAAACTTTTTTAATGAAAACAATTGTCCACATCGGGACACCAATTATGCCAGTAATGTTTTGATTAATTGCTAGTTCTGATATTTCTTCAATTTTATTTTCCCAACCATCACGCAGTGCTATCTCCGGCCCGGGGAAACGAAACAATTGAGCAGACAGAGGTAAATTTTTAGTCATAATTGCCGAAATATCTCCAGTTTTAGCTTCAAGATTTTTTTCATATGGATAAAAAGTTCCACATAATGAAAGAACCTTGCCAGTAAAAAGTTTAGTCTCCGGGTTATTTTTTATATATAAAGCAACCATATCTTTACCGCCCTTAAAATGACATCGATGAAGCGCATTTTGCGTAACTGGAATATATTTACTCTCGGCAGTTGTAGCTGAAGATTTAGCAAAATATGTCGTTTTACCTGGCCATAAAATATTGCTTTTGCCATTCAACATATCCAGAATATCTGTTTTTAAATCCACATAATGAGCAATTGGAACATTCTTTTGAAATGTTTTGATAGATCTAATCTTTAGAAATTTATGTTTCTTTCCGAAACGAGTATTTGTTGAATTAAAAATAAGCCAAAATAAAACTGACTTTTGAACAAGAGCAGCATTTTTATCGTTCTCATCGAGCTGATCAGTTCTAATTTTTATAAATTCTCTAAAGATGTATGATATTGTGTCTTTAAACATGAATATAATTATATTATCTTAATTTATTCATAAAAACAAATTATCTAGCTCGGCACAAACAATAAAATCCTCCGAGTAAATCGGAGGATTTTATTATCTTGATTATAAATTTCCTAGTTCTGCATCAACACTTTTCAAATCTTCATCGCTTGTATCTGTCAAATCTATATTATCTAGACTTTGATTGATTTCAACCGTCGTATCAGATTCGGTGGCTTGATTAAGATCAATCTCCGATTGACTCATTGGTTCTGGTTCGACTTTTTGATTTCGATTCTTTAAAGAAATTCCTGCAACTACAGCTAGTATTATAATCGCAATAATTATTATAATTGTATTATTTTTTTTATCCATAAATTTTAAAATTAGTTTGTATTAGTAACGCTTGCTGAAGTGCTAGTTTCAACCTCTATTGAATCATCTTCTTTAACATCACCATCGTCATCATCTACCTTAGGAACTTTAGCTAAAGCTTCGGCTGTAGTTTTCACTGCCACATGTGCAAGTTTTACTTTTTCATAAACAACTTTCATGTCTGCTCTAAAAAGATCACGAAGTCTTTTCATATTTGCTTTTAATGTTGCTTCAGTAGTTATGTTCACACTATAAACCTTTACTGCTTGAGCTGAAACTGCTTCACGGGCAGTTTTAATTGCAGTCTTAGCTTTTTCTGCTTCATTTTTTGCTTTTGATACATCTAAGCCTTTTTCTTCCGCCTTATTTATTCTTGACTCAATACTGACAAGGACATTCTCAATCTTATCAACTTTTTCAGATAAATTATCTGTAAGTTTAGTGTTTAAATTTTGAATTATTTCTAAGATTTTTTCTGAAGATAACTTTTTCTTCTCATCTTTTATTTTTCCTAAATCTTCTTTAAACTTAGTTCTCATCTCTTCAACCTTTGTTTTAGCTTCTTCCTTTCTTCCTTCAAATTCTGTTTTAAATTTTTCTCGCTCAGCTTTTACTGATTCAACCATTCCCTTAATTTTTTCTTTATTAATTTCTCTTTGCTGACGAAATTCATCTTTCACTGTTCCAACTTCACTCTTAAATTCATCTCTTCTTTCTTTATTTTCTTCTCTATTATATTTTAAATCATCTTTAACACCTTTAAACTTTTCTCTAAATTCACCACCCCTTAAATTATCTTTCTCGCCTGGACAAGCTTGAAATTCACATTTTGGTCCTACGCGCCCAACTGAAGTCACTCCGTCTGGACACAATTTTGCTTCCATGGTACAACCAACTGGTCTTTCTCTTTCGTCCGCATCATTATTTGCTTGAGCAAAATAACCAAACAATAATGTAATGTATTTAATATTTTTTTTCATAATGTTTATAATTTCTCAATCAAAAATATGACTGAAATTGTAAAATTTGTAATTAATAATAATTTCTTTAATGCTCGTTTCAAAATGCGACCGCATAATCAACAAGCCTATATATTAATTATAGACTAATTCTATACTAAGGCAAATATAATTTACCTAGATATATCTTTATTATATATAGTTATTTTACAAATTAACAACACTATTTATTGTTTTTCCTGTTTCAAATGTTGCAATAATATTTTTTGCAGCAATTTCTGCCATCATATCTCGAGCTGATTGACGGGCTGAGGCAATATGTGGAGTCAATATAATATCTGGAAGCTTTGTTAACCCTTTTGTCAATTTCGGTTCAAATTCAAAAACATCAAGAGCCGCCCCGCGAATGATATCATGCTCAAGCGCATAGACTAAAGCTTTCTCATCAACAACTGGTCCCCTTGAAGTGTTAATTAAAAATGCACTCTTTTTCATGGTCTTTAAAGAATCACTATTAATCAAATGGTGAGTCGTGGGCAAAAGTGGCACATGGAGAGATACAATATCAGCTTCTCGTAAAACTTCCTCGGTTGATTTTCTAACTGTCTCATCAATATTATCTAAATCCACAGATTGTTTAATATCACTGTAAATTACTTTCGAACCAAAACCATAATGTAATATTTTTGCAACTTCTGTCCCGATCTGCCCGGCACCAATCAATCCAATTATTTTACCTTTCATGTCTGTTCCAACAAATAAATCTGGATCCCAGCCCTTGTACTTACCCCTGCGAATAAATTCATCTCCTTCAACAATCCGGGTGGTTAAAGCAAGCATCAAAGCGACAGTGTGCTCCGCCACGGCAGTTGCGGATGTTCCGGGAGTGTTTGAAACACATATATTTCTTTTCTGTGCTTCAGCAATATCAATATTATTAAAACCAACAGAAAAGTTGGCACAAACTTTAACTGTTGGGCAAGCATCAAAAACTTCTTTGTCCATAGTATCTGTTAAAAAAGAAATAATACCATCATACGGTTTTTTCTTTAGTTCTTTAATTAATTGCTTTTTTGTCGGAGGAACTTTAAATTTTCCAATATCAAAACTTATACTTTTTTCTCTTAATAATTTCAAACCGGCCTCTGGAATTTTTCTTGTAATATAAATGTGTTTATTCATAAATTTATTATCCAATTTTAGTTGTATTAATATGCTGTTCTGCAACTAAAGCAATCTTTTCCATCATTTCAACTGCCTCGACTGGGTATTTACCCTTGGCTGATTCTTCAGACAACATCACACCGTCTGCCCCGTCTAATATGGCGTAAGCCACGTCTGAAACTTCAGCTCTGGTTGGGGTTTTATTTTCAACCATTGAGAGTAGCATTTGAGTCGCAACTATTACCATTTTATTTGCTTTCTTACATTCATTAATAATGTAATGTTGAATAAATGGAATTTTCTCAAGTGGAAATTCATTTCCAAGATCACCTCTGGCAACCATTATTGCATCAGATTCTTTAATAATTTCATCTAAATTTTCAACAGCTAGTTTACGTTCTATTTTTGAAATAACTTTTTGATTTCCACTTTTTTCTTTAATTAATTCTTTTAATTTAATAACATCACTTGCACTTCCAACAAATGATAGTGCCACATATTCAACACCCTGCTCTATCCCAAACGCAAGATCTTTGATATCTTTTTCAGTTATGACTTCTTCCCCTTCTTGCCCTCCAAAACGATGGTCTGCTCCGTCTTGAACTCTAGGTCCAGAAAGATCCTGAATTATTGGAATTTCAATATTATTTTCTTTAGATAATTGACGAATTATTTTTATAATATCTTGATGCCATTCATATGTTCCCCAAGAAAAATTTAAACGAGCAATATCCATCTGGTGTTTAATCATCTCAGATATTGTTTCTTTATTATTACTAACAGGACCAATAGTTGCGATTATTTGTGTTTTTGATGACATTATTTTGACTTGCTCTAGCTTTTGCTTAGCATTTATTTATTTTAATATTTCGACTATTTCTTGAAAAATTTTATTATTATTCTATATTATATAACAAATTTTAACATTACCCAACATTATATATTTTGTTTATTTCTTACAATCCTAACTTTTGTAAAAAAAGAGTATCTTAATCTAAGTACCAATCCAAGTAAACTCTTACTACAAGTTTGACAAAATTATAATTATCAATTATAATATTAATAATTCACCAAAGTTCCAAACAAATAAATACAAAAAATATGAAAAATTTTTCTGAGGAAGTTGTGTTCCTTAGTGGACAAGGAAATCATCCCCTTGGGTCTGATATGTTGAAAGAACTAACTGAACTTTCGGGTCAGAAATGTTCATTTGATCACATAAACATTAGTAGTCATCCTGATGGCGAAAATGATAACAAAATCCCAAAGTGGGAAAAGATAGCAGGAAAAACAGTTGTATATTACAGTAGTTTGAATTCTCAAACCTTGCTTAATGAGGCAGTAGACATTATTTATGCTGCTAATCATCAGTATGGAGCAAAATATACTATTGCGGTGGTGCCATTTTTGTTAAACCGGAGGCAAGATCCCGTTATGGAAATTTTAGAAAATGACAAATGGTCAAAAAAAATTCCTAAACCGTGGGAAATTCAGAGGCTGAGACAAACAATTCATCTACTCAGTTTTGCAGGAGTTAATGAACTTGTGGTAGCAACTCCACATTCGGTTGAGATGGAAAAAGCCTGTAATGATTATGGAATTAAATTTCACGCGGTTGATCCTTCCCTACTTTTCGCTCAAAAAGCTGAAGCATTAATTCCCGAGGAAGATTTTCCTTTGGTTAATGTATATGCACCAGATGCTGGTTCTATACCAAGAGCAGTTACTCTTGCTCGTATATTACATTGCAAAGTATTATTTCATATAAAGTTTAGGGCAGCTAATAACATTACAAGTATTGTGAACGAATCACCTGAGGAAATTGAAAGGTGGGAAAATGAATTTAGGTCACGATATAACTATAAAGAAATATATTACGCTTTCCCGGAAAAACTAGAAGATGCAGTGATAGTTATGGTAGATGACGAGGTAACAACTGGCAAAACTGCCAATGATACCGGAAACAAACTCCGACAAAGTGGTGTTAAATTATTATATTTGTTTATTGTCCATGCTGTTCTTACTTTTGGATGGAGAACTTTATTGTTTAACAATAGACCATTCACTGCTGTAATAATGGCCAATTCCATTCGGAGAGGTTACGACAAACTAACTGGAGGAGATATAGTTAATATTGATCTATCAACTATGTTTGGATCAAAATTATTCAAAATTCTCAACCGATTATAATGTTATTCTATAGATTAAATATATGCCCTGTATTACAGGGCATTTTTTTATTCAATAATTTTACTTTATAATTATATTAAAATGCACCCATATGTGGGTGCATTTTAATATTTTATTTCTTTGGAGCTTTTGCTTTTTTAGGTTTCTTAACCTCCTTTTTGTGACTCATTCCTTTTGCCATATATTTAAAAAAATTTTATTAATAATATTATTATTGTAACATATTTAACTATTTTCAAAAACAAATAAATGAATTATACTGAAGAAATGGATGAAAATGATAATTTAAACGAAGAAGAAAATATAAAAGAACCAATTTGTCCTCGTTGTGGATTACGTTCTTATGATGATGTTTGCCAAGCTTGCGGAACTCCCATTATAGATAAAAAAGATGACGAGGAAGAAGACTACAATTGGCGCGAAAAATACCGATAAAACCTCAGATAGGGCTTTAAGCCCTATCTGGGGTATCTATAATAAAACAACCGCACTGAATTAATCAATGCGGCTATAATATCTTTTCTAATTCCATTCTGAAGTATTCAAGGGAAAGATTTTTTTCACCTTGAATAAAAATCTGTGTCCCCTTTTTCTGTTTTAAAATAGAGATTTCAATATATTCTATTTCATCTCGTAATTTCAAAACATACTTAAGAGTAACATCTGTAGATGTTGTCCACCCAACATGTACACTGTCTTTTTTAAAGACATACACCAAGGGAAGCTGCTCCAAGTATTCCTTGGTTCTTTTAATTGTAATTTTTAGAGATAAATTACAATTTATTTTTTTCGTTTCCATCTTTAAAAAATTAAAAGTT
>CAZQOL010000012.1:0-13211 GCA_964595185.1 uncultured Candidatus Saccharibacteria bacterium
CTTTTGAGGGGCCATTGGAGCTTCTTTTGTCATTGATTGAGCAGAAGAAGCTTTTTGTTAATGAAATATCATTGGCGGAAGTGACAAATGATTACATTGCATACATTAAATCATTAAATGATATATCAACAAATAAACATATTTCCGATGTTTCTTATTTTATTTTAATTGCCGCAACTTTGATTTTAATTAAATCAAAATCGTTACTGCCGAATTTGTCCTTAACTGATGATGAAACCGAAAAAATTACCGATCTCGAAACTAGATTAAAATTATATGACATAATTAAAAATGCTAGTATTGATATTAAAAATAATTTTGGAACGAAAATTATTTTTATGCCTGTTGATCGAATTTGGAGTGAACCACTTTTTTCACCTGACCCGCAAATTTCAATCGGTAAAATGTCGTCTTGCATGTTAGAAGTTTTAGCTCATGTTCCAAAACCGAAAGAAATGTTACCGGAAATTGAGGTTAAAAAGATACTAAATATTGATGAAGTAATAAATAGCTTAACTGACCGGATTCAAACTGCCATAAATCTATCGTTTCGAGATTTTTCTCAAAGTCATGGAGCCCAAAATGAAGAAGAAGCAAAAGTCCATGTTATTATTTCATTTCTAGCTATGTTAGAATTAGTCAGAGAAGGAATAATTGAAGTGATACAAAATTCATCGTTTGGAGATATAGCAATTAATAAACAAATATAATTATGGAAATAACTCTAGAAGCAAAAATTGAAGGTTTACTTTTTTATAAAGGGGAAGATGTCCAAATTAAAAAATTGGCAGAACTTTTAAAAGTCAGTACTGAAGAGGTTGTTGAGGCCTTAAAAAAATTAGAAATTTCTTTAACAAATAGAGGATTAGTGCTTGTGCGTAAAGATGATTCAGTTGTTTTGGGAGTGACAGGAGAGTTGAGTGCTCTGATTGAATCAATTCGAAAAGAAGAAATAACAAAAGAACTTTCTAAGGCTTCGCTTGATACGCTTGCTATTATTTTATACAAAAACGATTTATCATCTGGTCAATCTGGAATTTCAAGAAGTGAAATTGATTATATTCGTGGAGTTAATTCTAGTTTTATACTTCGTAATTTAATTATTCGAGGTTTAATTGAAAGAATTGTTGACCCAAAAGATAGTCGACGTCTTTTATACTGTCCCACTTTTGAAACTTTATCTTTTATGGGTGTAACTTCAATTGATCAATTACCAAATTACAATGAAGTTAGAGCTCAATTACAAGAAATTTTAAAACATGAACAAAACAATGGATAATGCACTAAAAATATTTTTACCAGCAGTCATTAGTTTTATTTTTGGGTTACTTTTAACTCCGATTGCGACACATTATTTTTTTAAATATAAAATGTGGCGCAGAAAAAATCGTAATGAAAACATTCCACTCAAAGAATTACAAGGCTTTGCAAAGATCCATGACGATGTAGCAGAAATTTCTACTCCAAGAACTGGCGGGATGATAATTTGGATATCAGTAATATTGACCGTGGCGGCGGTAGGATTAATTGATTCTATTTTTCAAAATTATTTAAGTGATAAATTATATTTTATTAGTCGCAACCAAACCTTATTACCATTTTTTACTTTAATTACTGCATCACTTATTGGGTTGGGTGATGATTTTTTGCAAATTTTTGGGAAGGGCAAATGGACAACAGACCCACTTATCTTACGATATATAAAAATTGGAATTATTTTAATTCTAGGTTTAATTATTGGTTTATGGTTTTACTTCAAATTAGGTGTGACAGAACTTTATATTCCTTGGTACGGTTTTATAAATTTGGGATATCTTTTTATTCCATTTTTTATGTTTATTATGGTTTCATTGTGGTCAACAAGCGTTATTGATGGAGTTGATGGTTTGTCGGGGGGAGTATTGGCATCAATTTTCATGGCTTATACCATAATTTCATATTTCAATAATCAAGCTGACCTTGCTACTTTTTGTGCAGTTATAACTGGTGGAATTATTGCCTTTTTGTGGTTTAATATTCCGCCAGCGCGCTTTTACATGGGAGAAACAGGTATGATAGGTTTGACTGTCACACTTTCAATTATTGCTTTTATGACTGATACGGTTTTGCTTTTGCCAATTATTGCTTTTCCTCTTTTTATTACAGCAGTATCAGATATTCTGCAAATTGGTTCTCGTAAATTTAGGAATGGAAAGAAAGTTCTTCTTTTTGCCCCACTTCATCATCATTTCGAGGCACTTGGCTGGCCTAAATACAAAGTAACCATGAGATATTGGATAGTAGGAATTATGACTTCAATCGTTGGAGTAATAATTTCATTGATTGATTAAAAATAGATAATTTCTATCGGGATGAAAAAAAATAAAATTGATAAAATATTTTTCGGAATAGTTATTACTTTAGTTGTAATTGGTTTAATTACTTTTACTTCGGCATCTCTTGGAATACTTGCAAAAAATGAAGCTAAATTTTATGGTGTAATCTTTGGTCAATATATATTTGGCTTTTTAGGAGGTTTGGTTGCTTTATATATTGGATTAAAAATTCCTTACAAATTATTAAAAAAATATTCATTACCATTATTTATTGGTTCAATTATTTTGACTGGACTTGTCTTAATTCCTGGAATCGGTCAATCTCATGGGGGAGCAAGGCGGTGGATAGATATTTTTGGATATTCATTTCAACCTGTTGAATTTTTGAAAATTGGTTTTATTATTTATTTTGCTGCTTGGTTATCATGGGTAAAAAATAAAGTTAAAGATCCTCTTTTTAGTATTTTACCATTAGTTGTTTTGCTTGGTATTATTGCCGCTATTTTACTTAAACAACCAGACACTAAAAGTATTATTCTTATTACGATTACTGCCTTGATAATGTTATTTGTTTCAGGGACACCAATAAAATTTATTTTAGGAATATTGGGGGTTTCAATTTTGATGTTTTTTATTTTAATTTCTTTTCAACCATATTTAAAAGAACGAGTTAATACTTTTTTAAACCCAAGTGAAAATAGTCAAAGTTCTTCTTATCAGTTACAGCAATCATTAATTTCTGTGGGGTCTGGTGGAGTTTTGGGTAGAGGTTTAGGTCAGAGTATCCAAAAATTTAATTATTTACCTGAACCCCAAGGTGATTCCATTTTTGCTGTCATCGGTGAAGAGCTTGGATTTGTAGGAACAACAATATTAATTTTCCTATACCTTGCATTTGTTTTACGTGGTTATCGGATAGCTATACGAAATGCACCAGATTCATTTGCAAAACTTCTTGTTATTGGTCTTGTTTCAATGATTACCGCTCAGTCATTTATGAACATTGCTTCAATTATTGGAGTTTTTCCTTTGACTGGGGTGCCACTTGTCTTTATCTCACATGGTGGGACAGCCTTACTGTTGTCACTTGGAACGACTCGTCTGACTCCCAACCTTTCACGCTATCAAGATAAACCTATCTCAGAAAAAGTCCCCAGATAGGGCTATAAACCCTATCAGGAAGCCTAGAAAAATTGAATCAAATAGTGTATAATCTGAAATATGAAAATATTATTGACTGGTGGTGGAACAGGAGGACACTTTTATCCTCTAATTGCTATTGCAGAAAAATTAATAGAAGAAGCAGATAATCAAAAGATAATAGATTTGAAACTCTACTATATGTCTGACAAACCGTATGACAAGCGAATGCTTTTTGAAAATAAGATCACCTTCGTTCCAATTCCTTGTGGAAAGATGCGAACATATTTTTCAGTTAGTAATTTTTTTGATATTTTTAAAACAATCACTGGAGCTTTGATGGGCTTAATATCAATTTTTTATATTTTTCCTGACGTTATAATTTCTAAAGGCGGATATGCAGCTTTTCCTGCGGTTTTTGCCGCAAGATTTTTTAGAATTCCTGTCATAGTTCATGAATCAGATTCATTTCCAGGTCGTTTAAATGTTTGGACAGCAAAATTTGCCGTGCATGTTGGTGTTTCGTGGGATGAAGCAATTGAATATTTACCAAAAAATAAAACTGCACTTACTGGCCAACCAATTCGAAAAGAAATATTGCACGGTGAACCAAAAGGGGCTCATGATTTTTTCAAATTAAAATCTGATCTACCTGTCATTCTTGTTTTAGGTGGTTCTCAAGGAGCTCAAATAATTAATGATAATATTGTTGATGTCTTACCTGATTTACTTTCTCGATATCAAATAATCCATCAAACAGGCATAAATAATATTAATGAGGTTACATCAAGGGCAAAATTAATAATGGATAAGAATCCAAACCTTGAAAGATATGTTCCAGTTGATTTTTTAAATAATCTAGCAACTCGAATGGCAGCTGGATGTGCGGACTTGATAATCTCAAGAGCGGGCTCTGCAATATTTGAAATCGCTTCATGGGGGATACCTTCTATCATTATTCCTATTACAAATTCAAATGGTAATCATCAAAGGAAAAATGCTTACAATTATGCACGAGTAGGAGCTTGTGAAGTTATTGAAGAAGCAAACTTAACATCACATTTACTTGTTTCTGAAATTGATAAAATACTTTCATCAAAAGAAAAATTAGCTCAAATGAAAGAAAAGGCGTTGTCTTTTTCAAATCCCGAAGCTGCAGCAAAAATTGCAATTTCTGCAATTAATATTGCGCTTTCGCATGAAGAATAAATTATTAATATGGATAAAAATATAGAAAAAAAAGTTGTCACTCGTTTTGCCCCGTCACCAACTGGCTTTATGCATGTCGGGGGTGTTAGAACTGCTATCTACGCCTATTTATGGGCCAAGAAAAACAATGGCACTTTTATTCTGCGCATTGAAGACACAGATAAGGCAAGAGAAGTACAGGGTTCAATAGATCACATTATAAGAGCTTTAAAATGGATGGGTATTGACTGGGATGAAGGTCCTGATATTGGAGGACCAAACGCTCCTTATAAACAATCTGAGAAATTAAAATCATATAAAGAGTACGCACAAAAACTAATTAATAAAGGCTTAGCATATGCAGACCCATTTACAGAAGAAGAAGTAGAAGAATTTCGAAAGAAAGCAGATGAAGAAAAAAAACCATTTTTATACAGAGAACATCGACCTGAAGCTTTTGATAAATGGGATGGATCAAAACCACTTCGCTTTAAAGTTGGAGAAATAAAACGTTACGAATGGAACGATTTAGTCTTCGGAAAACTTTCAGCTGGACCTGAAGCATTGGATGATTTTATATTAATTAAAAGTGATGGTTATCCAACTTATAATTTTTGTCATATTATAGATGATCTCGAGATGGGAGTTACGCATGTAATGCGCGGGCAAGAATTTATTTCTTCTGTACCAAAATTTTTATCTTTATATGATGCTTTGGAAATCAAAAGACCATTTTTTGCCACACTTCCACCGATTATGGGTAAGGATGGAAACAAAAAACTGAGCAAGCGTGATGGAGCAAAAGATATTTTAGAATATCAAAGCGAAGGATATCTACCTGAAGCTATGTTTAATTTTTTAACATTTTTAGGTTGGAATCCGGGTGGAGAAAAAGAAATTTATACAAAAGAAGAACTTATTAATATCTTTGATATCAGCAAAATTCAAAAATCTGGAGCACAGTGGAACAACGAGAAATTAGATTGGATAAACAAAGAACATATTAAAAAATTATCACCTGATGAATTAGAAAAATATGTTTTTGAGTGGCTACCAGAAGAATTAAGAATTAAAAAAATAATTCCAGTCATTGTTGAGCGAATTTCAAAATTTGGAGATATAAAACAAATGGTTGATAATGGTGAACTTGATTTTTTTTACAAAAAACCAGAATATCAAAAAGAAAAATTAATTCATAAAGAAACTTCAGCTCAAAAAACCATAGATAATTTAGAAGAAGTCTTGGGAGTTATAAAAATGACCGATGAAGAAGATTATAATAAAGAAAATATTAAAATTTTTCTTATGGAGATTGCCAATCGATTAGAAAGTAGAGGGGAGATATTGCATCCTGTCCGTATGGCCTTGTCTGGTCTTGATAAGTCCCCAGACCCCTTTATTTTAGCTGAAATACTTGGTAAAAATGAGACAATTATTCGTCTTGAAAATGCAATTAAAACCTTGAAAATGTAGTATAATAAGAAATAATGAGAAATAAATTATTTATATATATTATTTTAATAGCATTCTGTTTTTCGATTGTTCCGTCTAAGACAATCGCCTTAACTGCAATTGAAGTAAAAAAACAGATTGAAGATACAAATAGTCAAATTGAAGCTATAAATAAAGAAATTATTAAATATCAGTCTCAAATAGCAGAAACAAGTGCACAAAAAACCACTTTAGCAAATTTAGTCAAAGAACTAACTTTAACTAGAAACAAATTAATCAAAGAACGAGAACAAATTCAAAAAAAAATTTCTGCCACTGGTCTGGTAATAAATTCTTTATCAACTGATATTAAAGAAAAGGAAAATATTATTGATATTTCAAAAAAATCCTTGAGTAAGATGATTAGAGACTTAAATCAAAATGAGGATATTCCGATATTTGAACGGCTACTTGCTGTGGACAATTTTACTGATTTTAGTCGAGAATACAATAACATACTCACATTAAATCAAAAAATTCGAGAAAATATTATTGGGGTCTCACAGAAAAAAGAAGAACTTTTAAATTCAAAAACACAAAAAGAAAGCGAGCAACAAAACTTAACAACTCTTAAAAATAATCTTGTTCAAAAAGAACAAGTGGTTGCTCTTACAAAAAAGGAAAAAGATACACTTTTAAATAAAACTAAAAATCAAGAAGCTGAATACCAAAAGATGCTTGCAGAAAAAATAAAAATTCGCGATGCATTTGATAAAGCCTTGGAAGACTATGAAGCTCAATTAAAATTTATTTTGAATCCCAAATCTATTCCAAACGCAGGTTCAGGTGTTTTTTCTTGGCCTTTAAAATATATTCTCGTCACATCTCCTTATGGTTCAAGATGGGGAAAATTTCATTACGGCATAGATTTTCGAGCTTCAGTCGGTACAGAAGTTATGGCAATGGCCTCAGGCACTGTTGAGGCAACTGGAGATACTGACTTATCCTGCCCGAAAGCTTCTTTCGGTAAATGGGTATTTATCAGGTATAACAATGGCTTATCAAGCACATACGGGCATTTATCTGTCATCACAGCTAAAGCTGGTCAGAAAGTAAGTGCTGGTGATGTAGTTGCTTTATCGGGGAATACAGGCTCATCGACAGGCCCACATTTACATGTTGGTGTTTATGCCTCAGATGGAGTAAAAATCGATACAGTTCCAAGTAAAAGTTGCAATGGTAAGATTTTTACTCAACCAATTGCTGCCCTAACAGCATATTTAGATCCAGCTGATTACTTACCACCAATAACTTCCTTAATGGTTAAGAAATAGTTTCTTTTATTTATTTATGTGTTACAATATATTCATATGAGTGACGATGAAAGAAAACCAAGATTGCATATTCACACAGGAGGTATAATTATACTGATAATTATACTTTTAGTTTTATTTAAAGTTGATATTAAATCAAAGATAAATTCTCCACAATTTCAAAAAAATGTTACATACATAGAAGACACAGTTAAAAATTTTTACAAGAAATATATTTCTGGCCCCTTGAAAAATAAAGCGAATGATTTTTTTATAGAAAAGACCAACGAAGGTCTTAAAAAATGGCAAAATAATTTTTCTGAAAATGTAATAAAGCTTCCAACAGATAAAGATATCAACGATGCTTCAAATTAAAAAATCCTAGTTTCCTAGGATTTTTTAATAGTGCCCGAGGTGGGAATCGAACCCACATCCCTTACGAGACACGATTTTAAGTCGTGCGCGTATACCAGTTCCGCCACTCGGGCAAACAAAACAGATCAGTGTTTTAAACAGCCGTTTGCCCTCGTGACGGCCTCCTCCTTTCAGTCGGATAAAATATGTAGCAGTTCATATTTTATCCACTCGGGCAACAAAACACATTTTCCACCCTCATATAATTACATAATTTTCAAAAAATTACAAATTTTGTTATACTCATAATATGTCTAAACAATACTATACGACTATCGGGCTTGAGATACATGCAGAATTAAATACTAAATCAAAAATGTTTTGTGGCTGTTCTAATAATCCTGACGAAAAAACGCCAAACGTAAATATATGTCCTGTGTGTATGGCTCATCCTGGAACACTTCCGGTTATTAATAAAAAGGCAGTTGAGAGCGTCATTAAGGTTGGATTGGCGATTGGTGCTGATATTGCTGATTTTACTGAATTTGATCGTAAAAATTATTTTTACCCAGATATTCCAAAAGCTTATCAAATTTCACAATATAAGTTTCCAATAGTTTCAGGTGGTAAATTGCGGGGAGTAGATATTACTCGCATCCACTTAGAAGAAGATACTGCTACCTCCAAACATGACAAAGGGGACTTTTCTTTAGTTGACTTCAACCGTGCTGGTGTTCCACTTATGGAGCTTGTGACTGAGCCGGTAATTCATTCTGTAAAGCAAGCAGGGGATTTTGGACGAGAACTTCAGCTCCTTTTAAAATATTTAGGAGTTTCCGAGGCTAATATGGAAAAGGGACAAATGCGCGTTGAGTTAAATATTTCTATTTCAGAGAGTCCTGATAAATTAGGAACTAAATGTGAGGTAAAAAATATTAATTCCTTCCGAGCCCTGGAAAGAGCCGCCGAATATGAAATAAAAAGAATGTCCAAACTTCTTGATGAGGGAAAGGGGGATGAAATTGTTCAGGAAACAAGAGGTTGGGATGAAAGCAAACAATCAACTTTCTCGCAAAGAGTCAAAGAAAATGCAAATGATTATCGGTATTTCCCAGACCCTGATTTACCAAAATTATTTTTGAATAAAGTTTTCGATACGGAAAAGATTAAGGAAGAATTGCCCGAATTACCTGAAGCTAAAAGAATTCGATATAGAAATGATTATGGAATTAAAGATGAGGATATTGAAAGCTATATCACAGATCAAGAGCTTGGTAATTGGTTTGAAAAAGTAGCAAATATTTTAAAAGATAAAGAAAAAATTAAAACGACTTCAAATTATATAACTTCTGACTATCTCGGGCTCAAAAAAATTAACTTAGAAGCCCGACTTCCCAAGGTAGAGAATTTTGTAGAACTTATTGAAATGGTTACTGAAGGAAAGATTTCTTCCCGTGGAGCCAAAGATATACTTGCCATTATCGTCATTAATGATGAATCGCCACTTAAAATTGCTGAAAGTAAAAGTCTAATCCAAAATCATGACGAAGGAGCCTTAAAGGAAATTGTACAAAAAATTATTGATGCCAACCCTCAAGTTGTTGCAACGTATAAAAGTGGTAAAGAAAATGCCATAATGTCACTTGTTGGCCAAGTCATGAAGGAATCCAAAGGTTCGGCAAACCCAAGTCTGGTACAGAAAATATTAAAAGAATTACTCAAATAGTATGGGATTTCTTGAAGGATTTAAAAAGAATATCAAAAAAGTAGCTGTTGGGTCAGCTGTTGTTGCTGGATCAGTTTTACCTCTTGAATCAAACGCACAAGAAGTAAACAATGATAATGTAGATATAAATAAAACTGAAGTAACTGTAATTGATCCTTCTAAACGAGAGAATATTAAAACAGATCGAATCAAAATAGAAGCAGAAGAAATATCAAAAATCCGAGAAGAATTAGGATTATTAGAAAACAAAAACGATCCTCAGTATTTTAGAAATCTATACATTAAATATATGGAGCATCCATCTTATAAATTGCGTTTAGCTAAAGAAATGTATGGAGATCAAATAATTGATGAAGAAAAACAAAAAAAAATTGATCAAGAATATGAAGATAGGATGTTTCAACTTAGAATGGTACCCATAATTATAGATGAATCGAGAGGTCCAATTAGTGAAAAGCATTCTATGTACGACAGGGAAAATAATCAAATCAAAAGCAGAAAAAAAGATCTTTTTCATGAATTATCACATTCAGTAGACTGGAGAAGAAGTAGTATTGATCCAAGCGAAAACGAAAAAGGTTTTAATGAAAAAAAAATAGAATTAATTTCTAATGATAGTGAAAATTTCAGTAGAATTCTTTCAGAAATTGACAGTTTAGATTTGGAGAAGTATAAAATTTTAGGCGATTCTAAGATAGAATATAGAAAAAATTATAATGAATTTATTAAGTCAATAAATGAATATATTATTAATAATGAAAATAGTAATGATTTTAAAGAAAAATATTCTGATGTTGATGCACTAAAAAAAGAAATTAACTCCGGATATAATGATATTTCCTTGGATAGATTTTTTAAGATTTTTAATTCTCCGTCTGAACAATTATTTTTTCTTAAAAATTATGGTGAATTAATGCAGAAAATACAAGATTACCAAGAAAAAGAAAAAATTTATCAAGATAAAATCAATAAATTAGAAGCATATTTTAATTATTTAAACACTAACACTGAAATTAAAGCCCGTCTTAATTACCTTAGAATTAAAGCCATGGAAGAATATGGTTTTAACTTAGATAGAGAATTTAATATCAATGATTTTGAAGAATTAAAAAAAGACCCTCAATATGAAAATCTCAAGATTGATATGGGTCTATCAGATGAACAGATTAATGAACTAATGAAATATACCGCAGAAAATGATAGTACTGACGATAAAAGTAAAACATATTATCATCCTGACTGGAATTATAATGTTAATAATAATCAAGCATAATTATGAAAGAAATTAAACTCGGAAAATATAAACACTATAAAGGATTCATTTGCCAAGTGGTGGGAGTGGCGAAGCACTCTGAAGATCCAAGCAAAGAGTTTGTTATTTATACTCATCCGAACAATGATGGGACGGAGCAATTATGGGCTAGGCCAATTGAAATGTTTAAAGAAAGTGTCGAAACAGAAAATTATAAAGGACCTAGATTTGAATACCTTGAATAATTAATGATTACCAATTACTAATTAATAATTGTATGTTATAATACAAAAAAGAAAAACACCCCCGAACGAATTTTCAATACTACATTTGGGGAAAAGAAATTTTTTGAGACGAGTATTATTATTTAATTTACAATAATTTATGAATGAAAATTCAAACGGGGCAAGCAAAAAAGTTCGTGTAGCTATAAATGGTTTTGGTAGAATTGGGCGAGCATTTTTAAAAATTGTTTGGGAAAGAAACGATATTGAAATAGTTGCCATTAATGATCTGGGATCAATTTCAAGTTTATCATATTTACTTCGTCACGATACAGTTTATCGCAACTGGGATCATCCTATTAGAACAGAAACCAATTCTAACGGGACAAGTACTCTAATTATCGATGAGAAGAAAATTGTATATCTTTCCGAAAAGGATACAACCAAACTTCCTTGGAAAGATTTAGATATTGATGTCGTCGTAGAATCCACAGGATTTTTTACTTCGTTTGATAAAGCAAAATTTCATATAGATTGTGGGGCTAAAAAAGTTGTTATCAGTGCTCCATCTAAAGGAGCAGAGAGTACAACTCATGGCGAAACAATTTTATTAGGAATCAATGAAGAAAAATTTGGAACATGTGATATTACTTCTAATGCTTCCTGTACGACAAATGCAGCTTCACCAATCATTGCCATCATGCACGAAAGTATTGGTATTGAAAAAGCCATTCTAAATACAGTCCACGGATATACCGCAACGCAAGCCTTGGTTGATGGGCCAAGCAAGAAAGACCTCCGCGAAGGCCGAGCTGCCGCTTGTAACATCATTCCAAGCTCTACAGGCGCTGCTATCGCTGTTACAGAAGCCTTTCCAGTCCTTAAGGGTCTATTTGATGGTATATCTATACGTGTTCCAGTTCCTGCAGGCTCAATAGTTGATGTGACTTTTATTGCAAAGCGAGACACAACAAAAGAAGAAGTAAATGAGATATTAAAAAAAGCGAGCGGAGACGCAAGATGGCAGAAACTTTTTGCTGTGACAGAAGACAATCTCGTTTCTTCCGATATACTCGGCGAAAGTCATGCTTGTATTGCCGATCTTGAAATGACTCGAGTTGTTGGTGGTAACCTGGTCAAAATTCTCGGCTGGTATGACAACGAAATGGGATATACATACACACTTGTTGATCATGTTTTAAAAACAGGACAGAGCATTAAATAAACTTTTTATGAAAACAAAAAAATATATTTCAATTATTATATTAATTTTAATTATTTTTATTGTTATATTTTTGCTTGTAATCAAAAAACAAAATTCTTATAACGAAATAAATCCGGGTGTAAATTTATTTTCTTCTGAAATACCACCTATTCATCCGTTTTGTTTTGGAAAAGATGATAGGTTTGTAATGAGTAGTCTGTCATTTTCGCCCGGCGACTTTATTAATATCAAAGACTGTAATAAAAAATCTGAAGCATATTCCTATGAGTCGCAAGACGATGGTTATATTAAGGCTAATTATCCCGAATTAGATGGTGATTCAAACATGGGATGGATTGAATATAAAATTCTTGGCAGATCAAATGATTTAATTTATATTTCTGTTTTTGAAAATTCAGGTGGTTCTGGTATTTTTTCGTCTCTTTTTATCTCTGAAATAAAAAATGATACTTTAAATATCAAAAAAATAATTTATGATGGTGGAGATAGATGTAATGGTGGAATATATGATTCAAAATTTGAAAATGGAATTTTAGATTATATGATATATCTTACCCCATATGATATTGTAAACCTTACAGAAAAGGGGCTCGAAGCCTATGAAGATTTGGAAGCAAGTGCAGAAAGTTGCTTTGGGTATGCTCATCATCAATACAATTTTGTAAAAGATGAGGATACTGTTGACTCGGTGATTTTTATTCTTGATAAAAATGAAATCGTAGAAGATCCAGATTGGATAAATCGGTACAAATATCAATCTTGTTTTAATGATATATATAAAAAATATATTGATAATAAAAATATAGAACTTTCAATACCAAATTTAAAAATTTTCAATCAACAATTTTTAAATTTATGTACAAAACCCACGATTTTGAATTAATATATTGAAAATGAATAATATAAAGAAAAATTTAATAATCATATCGATATTAATAGCTTTAATCATCATTTTAGGGTCGATTTTTACTAATATTAATTATAAAAAAGTTCAATTTCTATTAAACAACCTCTAAAAATTGAACAGAATTTTAATTATATGG